>JAOZHR010000021.1 GCA_026014805.1 Candidatus Bathyarchaeota archaeon
ACTACAACAAAAAGCCAAAGAAATTAAAGAGATAGAGGACATTATACATCAATACAAAGTTATTGCGTTGGCTAATCTGCAGAAAGTGCGTGCTCCCCAACTGCAAGAACTTCGGAAAAAACTGCAACGTGATACCTATCTTCGAGTCATCAAGAACACTCTTATGAAACGTGCAATTGCTCAGTCTAAAGATAAGCCAAACTTAAATGAGCTAGAAGGTCAATTAACTGGCTCGACAATTTACTTGTTCACAAATCTTAATCCCTTCAAACTTGTCTTGCTTTTGGAAAAGAGCAAAGTGAAAACTACAGCAAAAGCTGGCGACGTAGCTGCTTTTGATGTTATCGTTCCAGCTGGAAACACTGGACAGCCGCCGGGACCCATAATTAGTCAGTTAGGCGCGGTGGGCTTGAAGACTCGCATAGAGTCAGGAAGTGTCTGGATAAATAGGGACACGTTAGTGGTGAAAGAGGGCGAAACTATCTCAAAACGTTTGGCTACCGTGTTGTCAAAGCTAGGTATAAAACCTGTTGAAGCTGGGCTTATTTTGAATGCAGTCTACGACGATGGCGCAATAATAACTGAGGAGCAATTGCGTTTAGACATTGACGAATTCAGAAAGACTCTTGAAGAAGCCCACAGATATGCTTTCTATCTGTCGATAAATAGCGCTTACACCACTTCAGACAACATTGAGTTCCTACTTCAGAAAGCTCATCAAGATGCTTACAGACTAAGTATAAACGAGGACATACCTACAAAGGAAACGATGGCTGACATACTTAGGAAAGCTTACAATCAGATGTTAAGCTTAAAAGCTCGTCTGGACATGGTTAAGGAAAAAGCCCAGAAAGGTTGAAAAGGAAGAGTGTAGAAAAAGTAAGAGGTGAAAAGAAGATGGAATACGTTTATGCCGCGCTGCTCTTGCACAACGCTGGAAAACCAGTAGACGAAGAAAATGTGACAAAACTGTTGAAGGCAGCGGGAATCAATACAGATCCTGCCCGAGTGAAAGCATTGGTTGCCTCGTTGGAAGAAGTAGACATAGAAGAAGCCACAAAAACCGCGCCAACAATGATGGCTGCCGCACCCGCCGCGCCACCTGCAATAGAGGAGAAACCTGAAGCTAAGAAAGAAGAGAAAGAGGCAGAAGAGGAAGAGAAGAAGAAGAAAGAAGAGGCAGCGCTTGAAGGACTTGGAGCATTATTCGGATAAACCGTCACTTCGCCCTTCATTTTTACCTTTCCATTCTACAACTTTAGCGTATTCGCTGGAAAATTTCCTTTCACGCACATAGTTTAAATGATTCCTAAAACCTTAATGTGAAGAGTCTTTGAGTTTACTTTCGGTCTGAGGTATTAAGGTTGAAAAAATGCTTTCCCGAAAAGGAGTATCATGTTCCATTTTTCGACGAACAATGTTACGAGAGGAAGTTGTGCCCGAAATGTGGCGAATACTTCTGGACACAAATCCCTGACATGGAAACCTGTGGAGAAGCCACCTCTAAAGGATGTGCCTCATATACATTCATAAATAACCCGCCAGCTCGAAAGGCTTACACTTTGCGGGAAATGCGGGAGACCTTTCTATCCTTTTTTGAGAAACGTGGGCACAAGAGAATGAAGCCTTATCCCGTGGTGGCGCGGTGGCGAGACGACCTATACCTCACAAGCGCCAGCATTGTTGACTTTCAGCCCTACGTAACGAACGGCATAGTTCCGCCGCCAGCAAACCCTCTTGTTATTAGTCAGCCTTGCATCCGCCTAGTCGACGTTGACAACACAGGTCCTACTTTCGGTCGACACCTCACCATCTTTGAAATGGGCGGGCACCACGCTTTCAACTATCCAAAAAAAGAGATTTATTGGAAGGATGAAACCGTCCGGTATCACCACGAATTTGTGACGAAGGAGCTGGGGATGCCTTCAGAAGAGGTAATTTACAAGGAAGACGTGTGGGTCGGCGGGGGCAACGCTGGACCCGACTTGGAAACTATTGTGCGTGGGCTCGAATTAGCAACTCTGGTATTCATGAAGTTCAAAGTAGTTGATGGCAAATTTGTGGAGCTGCCCATTCGAACGGTTGACACAGGCTACGGGATTGAGCGTTACACATGGATATCACAGGGTACTATAAGCGGGTTTCACGCAATCTACGGAGAGATTCTGGACGCCATTTTCAAGATGTCGGACATAGGCCGAATTGACTCCAAACTGTTAGCTAACGTGGCAAAGTTTTCGGGCGCCTTCAGTCTCGAAGAATCTACACAGAGAGGGAATTCTTGGAATCAAGCAGCAAAACATGTTAGAATGACCGCGTCCACACTAGCTGAAATCCTTCAGCCAATAGAGAATGCTTTCGCAGTAGCAGACCACACGAAAAGCTTAGTCTTCATGCTTGCAGAAGGAGTTGTACCTTCCAACGTTCAAGAAGGGTACTTGACCAGACTTATGATTCGCCGCACATACCGATTGCTAAAAGCCCTCAGCATTGAAAACCGCCTAGGCGACATAATAGACTTGCAGATCAACAGATGGTCCTTGGACTTTCCTCACCTTAAAGGAATGCGCGACGAGATTTTGGAAATGCTCTCGGTGGAAAGACGAAAATTCGAACAAACCTTGAAAAAAGGCAACGCTCTAGTAAAGCGCATCGTACAAGACTTGAAGTCGAAAGGAAAACGGCGAATTCCCACCGAAACCTTGATTGAGCTTTACGATTCTCACGGGCTTCCACCCGAAACAGTGCGGGACAGCGCTGCCAGAGAGGGAATAAAGGTGAAGACTCCTGAAAACTTTTACAAAATGGTAGCTGAACGACATCTCCAAGCACCTCCAAAGGAGATAGTTACTGATGAAAGACTTAGCTTGGTTACCGACCTACCTGAAACCAGCAGACTTTACTATGAAAATCCATATCAGACCGAATTCAAATCCCAGGTTCTGCGCGTCTTAAACAACAATCAAGTGATTCTGGAGCAGACGATTTTCTATCCAGAAGGTGGAGGGCAACCAGCAGACAAAGGCGTTTTAGAGTTTGATGGAAAGAAAGCAGAGGTTGTGAATGTTCAGAAAGTTGGCAAAGTCATCCTTCATGTCGTGAAAGGCGCTGTACCAAAAGAAGGTGAAAAAGTCAGGGGGCAGATAAACTGGGAAAGGCGGAGTTATCTTATGAGAGCACACACAGCCACCCATCTTATCATGGGGGCGGCGCGAAGAGTTCTCGGTCAACACGTCTGGCAAACAGGTACTCAGAAAAACGTTGGACAGGCAAGACTAGACATATCTCACTATCAACGACTAACACTCAAAGAAACAAACAAAATTGAAACGCTAGCGAATCAAGCAGTAATCGACACTATTCCAGTTGAAACCACATGGCTACCACGAGACGAAGCCGAAGCACAACATGGCTTTAGACTTTACCAAGGCGGCACCGTGCCCGGGAAGGAGATTCGTGTGGTCAAAGTGGGTGATTGGGAAGTTGAAGCGTGCGCAGGAACCCACGTAAACAACACAGGTGAAATCGGGCTCATCAAAATTCTTCACACAGAACGAATTCAAGACGGTGTAGAACGCATAGTTTACGCCACTGGACGTTATGCGGTTGAAGCCAGCCAGAAGAAAGAAGAGTTACTTCAGAAACTTTCTGAAACGTTGGATGC
Organism: Candidatus Bathyarchaeota archaeon; assembly: GCA_026014805.1. Lineage (NCBI taxonomy): Archaea > Thermoproteati > Candidatus Bathyarchaeota > Candidatus Bathyarchaeota archaeon. The sequence continues at coordinate 3,665 of JAOZHR010000021.1, forward strand.
TCCATTAGAAAAACTTCTGCCAACCACTAAACGACTCCTCAAAGAATGGAAGGGCATCCGCCGTGAGAATAAACGCCTTATTGAAGAAATCGCAGTTCTTGAAAGTAGCAAAGGCTTAGAACAAAAAGCTGTTACCAAAGAAATTAATGCTGTAAAGCTAGTAATACAGGAATTTGAACTACTTAATGTTGACCGCATGATAAAAACCGCAAATAAACTGACAGAAAAAGAACCTTCTGCGATCATACTGTTTTACGGTAAAAACGAAAAAATTGTACGCTTTGTTGTGATGGCCGGAAAAAAAACGGTTGAGAAAGGTGTAGATGCAAGTGAGATTGCTGGGGAAGCAGCAAAAATAATAGGCGGCGGAGGCAGCGGCAGACCAGAGTTTGCTCAGGGCGGTGGAACAAAACTCAACAAACTCGGCGATGCAATTCAGAAAGCTGAAGAAGTTTTGAGACATCAATTGAAGAAAAAGCCACAATAGATAAAAGCTCCTATGCTTACTTGTATAGCGGTGCTTGAGAATGAGGGATCGATTCCTCAATAGAAACTGACAAAACCTTTAATACTACGCTGCCTAATCCAGAAACTTTCATGGAACTTTTACACAAAATCGAAGCCAAATGGCAAAAAGCTTGGGAAAAAGCAAAAATTTTTGAATCAGATCCAGACCCCAAGCGGAAAAAATGCTTTGTCACCTTTCCTTACTCATACGCGAACGGGCCAGTTCATGTTGGACACGCTTTTACAGCAACACGAGTCGACGCTTATGCGCGGTTTAAGCGGATGCAAGGTTACAACGTTTTGTTTCCGTGGGCGTGGCACTGGACTGGAACAACTATAGCAGGTGCAAGTGAACGTATAAAGCTGGGAGACAAAGATTTTATTAGGGCGTTACGAGAAATCGACGGCGTCTCAGAAGAAAATCTGAAAAAATTCGTTGACCCCATTTATATGGCTTCGTATTATACTACTGAAAACAGAAACACGATTCGTCGTGCCGGATTTTCCATTGACTGGCGAAGAGAATTCCAAACGACCTCACCCCAATTTAGCAGATTCGTCGAGTGGCAATACAAAAGACTCCGCGAAAAAGGCTACGTTGTCAAAGGAACCCACCCAGTAGTCTGGTGCCCCCATTGCAAAAGTCCCACTGGCGACCATGACCGCCATGAAGGCGAAGGAGTCTCACCAGAAGAATACACGCTGATGAAATTCAAATATGAAGACGCCTACTTGCCAGCCGCCACTTTCAGACCAGAAACAATCTACGGTGTAACAAACATTTGGCTCCATCCAGACGCAAACTACGTAAAGGCAAAAGTAAACGGAGAGAAATGGATAATCAGCGAAACAGCCGCAGATAAATTGAAAGAACAAAAACGAAAAATCACTATTATCCGCCGCTTCAAAGGAAAGGAACTCATAGGGAAAAGCGTTACAAACCCCATAGTTGAAAAGCAACTACCTATTTTGCCTGCGTGGTTCGTTAACTCAGAACATGCAACTGGAGTGGTGTACAGTGTCCCAGCTCATGCGCCAGCTGACTGGCTAGCATTAAAAGATTTGCAGCAAAACCTTGCTTCCCTAAGGGAGTTTGGCATCGAGCCATCCAAAGTAGAAGTGATTCAGCCAATATCTATAATTCGCGTCGAAGGATTCGGCGAACACCCAGCGATAGAAATCGTAAATCAACTAGGCATAAAAGACCAATGTGACCCCAAAGCAGAAGAAGCCACAAAACTGTTATACAAAAAAGAATTTCATAGCGGATTCTTAAAAGAAGTCTGTGGTGAGTACGCTGGAAAAACGGTTCGAGAAATAAAAGAGACACTCATTAACGACTTAAGGAAGAAGAATGTCGCTGACAGCATGTATGATCTGCCTCAACCTGTCATTTGCAGATGTCTAAAGCCATGCATCGTCAAAGTGCTGGAGGGACAATGGTTCCTAAAGTACAGCGATTCAGAATGGAAGAATAGAACCAAAGAAGCACTGAACCGCACCACAATCTGCCCTGAGACAGCCTCCCCATGGTTCTTCAGCACCATTGACTGGCTGAAAGATTGGCCATGCGCCCGCAAAAGTGGTTTAGGGACACCGCTACCTTGGAAGAAGGATTGGACAATAGAAACTCTGAGCGACTCCACTATCTATATGGCATTTTACACTATCAACAAACACATCAAACAACACAACATAACCCCAGAACAACTAACACCAGAAGTTTTTGACTACATCTTCTATGGAAAAGGCAGTTCAGATTCTGTAGCCCTCAAGTTCAAACTAAATAATCAAGTTTTGCAGTCGATGCGAAACGAGTTTCTCTATTGGTATCCAGTGGACATGCGAAACTCCGCAAAAGAATTGATTCCAAACCACCTGACCTTCTTCCTATTTCAACACGCAGCCCTCTTCCCACCCGAACACTGGCCAAAGATGATAGGAGCTAATGGCATGCTAATGATTGAAGGAAAACCTATGTCCAAGTCAAAAGGCAACTTTGTCACCTTCCGAAGCACCATTGACCAGTATGGTGCTGACTCTACACGTTGCGCGTTGCTGCTGGGAGCAGAAGGCATGGACGATCCAGACTGGAGAAGTGAAAACATTCGAAATGCTAGAAACAAGCTTGAATCCTTCTACAGACTAGCTGCAACTATAATCGCGGAAGCAAGAGATGAAAAAACAGGGCAGTTGGAAGGATGGCTACTCAGCGTGCTACAGCACAGAATAAACGCAGTCACTGAAAGTATGGAAGTGCTGAAATCTCGCACTGCTGTGGAGAATGCCTTCTTTGAAGTTTGGAACGACTTCCGCTGGTATTCCAGAAGAAAAGGCAACATAAAAGCCAAAGTCTTACTAGAGGCCTTGAACATCTGGGTGCGGCTCTTAGCACCTTTCATGCCACATATTTGCGAGGAAATTTGGGATAAGATGGAAGAAGAGAACTTCGTCTCTTCGACTAGATGGCCTAAATACGATAAAAGCAAAGTCAGTGCCGCTGCAGAAGAAAGTGAAACTTTGATCAAATCAGTACTGAATGACACAATAAGCATAATTCGAGCAACAAAAATGACTCCAAAGAAAATATGTTATTACACTGCAGCGCAGTGGAAATGGAAAGTGTACCAAAAGGCGTTAGCAACATCTCTAGAAAAAGAACGTGTTACTCAAAGTGATTTGATGAAAGAACTGATGAAAGAGGAAGAAATGAAGAAGATTGCCAAAAAAATCTCCAAGTTTGTCGCCCAAATCATTGACGAAAATAACCGAATAGAATTGAATAGAAAAGAAACGCTGCTGTCTATCGGTATGCTAAACGAGGCTGCAGTATTAAGAGAAGCAGAAAATTTCCTCAAGCGAGAATTGAACGCTGAAATTCAAGTTTATGTAGAAGATGACATGCGGCGGTATGACCCTAAAAAACGTGCCCAGCTAGCAAAGCCATTCAGGCCAGGAATATATATAGAATAGAAAACGCTAGAGATGCAATTGAAGCGTCGACAAAACGCTGCGATTTACTTTGATGTGATAGTTCCTACGTCCACCTGAACTAGTTGTAACATAATAATCTTCGCCCTTTCGCAGGTTGCTTCCATACAAAAGCGCTAGAATAGTGCGACCTATATTTATGGGAGTCAGCTTTTCGCTTGGGATTTCCGCCTCTATTTCTTCTTTCAATCGTCTCGGATTAATCGTGTAGATGACATTGGCGTGGGGGCTTTTTTTAAAAGTTCTTTCCATGTCTGCTAGAATATAGAGTATTAAATCATAATATGGACTCTTTTTTCTTTCTATAAGACCGAGGTAATTACTCAGGGGGATGGGAATTTGTTGAATTTCTGGCATAACCTTCCCCTATATACAAGTTTCAACTTGCGGGATTTAAGTCTTGAGCCTATAGAAATACTTGGGTAGAGTGTAAGTTCATGTTGTTCATTCCAATCTGCCAAAGAGAAGGGAGAAAAGAGAAACGTAAAGACTTGAACTTACACCCCAAATAGTTCATACAGAAAACAAGTTAAAAAAGAATATAGTAAGATTCTTCTATGAACCAGGAGACATTATTCCAAATCTGTGCTAATTGGCCATGGCTTGAAACTCTTATCCTCCTTCAGACCTGCCATGGAAAGATATCATGTAAAACCTAGCACCTTCTTGGAATGCAGTTGCATAATTTTTCCACAGCACAGTAAAAGAATTATATTTTGTATACTCCTTCTAGTGTACCAGCGGGGCCCGTGGCGTAGCCTGGATATTACTTAACAGAAAGCGCGTCGGCCCTCTAAGCCGGAGACCCTGGGTTCGAATCCCAGCGGGCCCGCCACAGTATAAGCGTAATCGTTGGCAGTTGCCAAGTTTTAAGGTAGAAGGAAATTTTGAACCTTATCGACTCAAAAATAAGTCACTGTAACCTTAATATTTAACTTGTTAATGTTTATAGAAGGGCTAAAGATGAGCACTCACGCAGAAGATTTAAAATTACGCCTAATGACAATTGAGTTGCTTCGAACTGCAAAGCGTCAGCACACTTACCGCGAATTATCAGCTAAAACCGGTTTACCAGTCACCGTTCTCAGTCGATACGCAAAAGGCCATGTTCTGCCAAACTTGGCAAGAGCCCGCCAACTCTGGAAAACCTTAAGGAAAATAGTGGGGTTAGAAGTTGAGCTTCATAGAAAAATACATTTCAACACCGACGGATACTTCGACAACACAGAAATCATAAGCGATTATAACATCTTACGGCAAGCAGCCCATTACGCACTAGCTAATTTCGCTGGAAGACGTGTAACTAAAGTCTTAACAGCAGCGGTAGATGGTATTCCCCTTGCAACTATGGTGTCCAACCAATTAGGCATTAACCTCGTTATTGCTAAGTGGAACAAAGAAGTTGGTGTACCGGCTTTTCTTGAAGAGACATATGTGTTGAGAGGTTCAGGTGTGACTATGACGCTGTATATTCCTAAGAGTGCAATCAAACGAAGAGACAGCGTGCTTATAGTAGATGACATGATAAAAACAGGTGAAACCCAAAACGCACTTATCAATCTCGTTCGCAAAGCTAAAGCGGAGCTTTCTGGAATTTTCACGTTGATAGCCATTGGAGAAAACTGGAAAAAAGGGCTTAACCTGCCTAAAGGTTGCCCTGTAGAGGTTGTTACTAAAGTAAATCCTCCGAAACGCAGTTAAAAACGCCACTGCAGCACGTTGTTGAAATTTTTAGTTGCTTTAACCCGAAAAACGTATTCGGTAAATAGAACGATAATAGAGTTCTGTAGGGATGATGGTGCATGAGAACGATTGAATGGAAAGATGGTGTTGTGACGACTGTTGATCAGACCAAGCTGCCTAATCAAACAGTACTTTTAAAAATGACAAGTTGCGATGAAGTTGTAAAAGCCATCAAAACCATGCAGATCCGCGGAGCGCCACTTTTGGGAGTAGCAGCTGCCTACGGTCTTGCGTTAACAGCATATTATTCAAAGGTCGGAGATAGAGGAAGGCTTATTGAAGAGCTTAGTGCTTCTGCACAATTTTTAAAAACAACTCGGCCTACTGCCGTGAATTTGTTTTGGGCGATAGACAGAGTAATGGAGAAAGCGAAAAAAACAGACGGGAATGCTATGGTCGTTGTAAGAGCTGTAGTTGAAGAAGCGCAAAGAATAGCCGCGGAAGACGTTGATGTGAATTGGAGAATTGGAGAACACGGTTCTGCGCTCCTAGATGATGGTGACACCATCCTAACGCACTGTAATGCAGGTAGTTTAGCAACGGTGGACTACGGGACGGCACTGGGAGTTATAAGAACAGCTTGGAGAAATGGCAAGGGCATCAAGGTCATTGCGACGGAAACTCGACCTCTGCTTCAAGGTGCACGGTTAACTGTTTACGAGTTGCTTCGCGACAGCATTCCTGTAACTTTGATTACTGATAGTATGGTGGGTTATGTCATGGCTAAAGGATTGGTCAATAAGGTGGTTGTGGGAGCGGATAGGGTAGTGAAGGATGCGGTTGTTAACAAAATTGGCACTTATACGATAGCAGTGATAGCTCACGAGCACGGGGTTCCTTTTTATGTTGCTGCTCCAAAGTCAACGTTTGACATAAGTCGATTGGCAAGAGATGTAGTTGTTGAAGAAAGGAGTACGGAGGAAGTGGTTAAATTTGGTGGTGTGCAGGTTGCTCCGAAAGGGGTGTCTGCCTTTAATCCAGCTTTTGACGTTACGCCTATGAAATATGTTACCGCAATAATCTGTGAAGAAGGGCCCCTTTCTCCAGCTGATTTCCAAAAGCTTTCAACTGCTTGAAGATTAGTTATATATCTCATAATTCGTATGCTATTAGTTTGTGTTGGCAGGACAAGGCTTTGAAGGATAAGAAACGGCAAGTCAAAGAGTCTCGGAATTTTGAAATCAAGAAGATTAAGGGCTCACTTTCAAAAAAAGGTGTTACAGTGTCAGCTACTGGCAATTTTGAAAACCTCGCTTCTCGCGGCTACGGAATACTAGAAAATAGAAAATTAACTTTGAGTTTCTACGAAGCCCTGTTTCTCCAAAGCAAGGGAATACTAGAAATTGTTAGAAAAAAATCGCGTAAGGCTTTAGATTTCCAAGAGCTTCTGCATCATTTTGGGCATGCAGATGAAAATGTTTGGGTGAAATATTTGATTTATCGAGATTTGAGAAGCCGTGGCTACGTGGTGAGGGAGGGATTCGGGTTAGGAATGGATTTTCGAGTTTACGAAAGGGGAGAGTATGGAAAAGCCACAGCCACTTATCTCATTCTCGGGATTCAGGAAGGCAAGCCTATTTCGGTAAAACATATGGCTCGTGTGTTGAAGCATGCTCAAAGCTTGAAAAAGAAGCTGGTTTTGGCGGTTGTGAACCGCCGCGGAGAAATCGTTTATTATACTCTTTCAAAGTTAACCATGAAAAAATCATAGAGGAATTTTTATGACCAAAAATCAGACTGTTCGAGGAATGCGGGATTTTCTGCCATCAGACGCAGAAAAACTGAGGTATGTAGAGGCTGTCGCAAAAAAAGTTGCAGGTCTGCACGGCTTCGAGGAAATAATTACACCACTTGTGGAGCATTATGATTTATTGGCCGCGAAGTCCGGAGAAGAAATTAAAGCCCGTATGTATTCTTTTGAAGATCTGGGTGGACGAAAATTAGCTTTGAGACCGGAATTTACCGCTTCCATTGCAAGATTGATGGCTAGCACCTTGCGGAACGAACCAAAGCCCTTGAGACTTTTTTCAACAGGCACTTTATACCGGTATGACGAGCCACAGTTTGGCCGTTACCGAGAGTTTTGGCAATCAAACTTCGAAATTATCGGTAGCAGCCGACCTGAAGCAGACGTAGAAGTTCTATCCCTCACTAACCATCTCCTGCAAAAACTTGGACTTTCCAATTTTTGGTTCAAAATCGGTCACGTAGGAATCCTGCGTGGACTGTTGTCTGAGGAAGGCGTAAGAGACGAACATCAAAATAGCGTGATGCAGCTTTTAGACGCCAAACGGTGGAACGAAGCGCTTAGAACCGCTGAAGAATTTGGCGTTTCAAGAAAGGGTCTATCAGCTTTGAAAGAGGTTTTTGAAGCTAAGGGAAAAGATGCTTCCAAAGTCTTGACTGAAGTAAAGAAAAAGCTAGAGGAATATGAGAGTGCAGTTACAGCAGTAGATAACCTGCAGCAAATCATTGAGTTATGCAAAGAAAGCGGAGTTAAATTCAACATGTCAATTGAAACAGGATTTGCACGAGGCTTAGAATACTATACTGGAATGATTTTCGAGCCGCTTGTACCTGAGATGGAGATTTCACTAGGCGGCGGTGGACGATATGATAAACTCGTTGAACTATTTGGAGGTGAGCCTACACCGGCAGTAGGAGTTGCTCACGGGCTGGATCGTATCGCGCTGGCAATAGACAAACAAAACGTCACGCTGAAGATTTCTAAGAAAATCGTGGCGGTTATTCCCATTGGTGAAGAGGCAGTTTCCAAAGCTTTTGCAATAGCGTTGCAGCTAAGAAAAAGGGGAATAGCCGTAGAATTAGAGGTTATGGGGCGAACAGTTTCGCGAGCGTTACAGGATGCTGACAGAAGGAAAATGGCGTACGCTGTTATTTTAGGTCCGAAGGAGCTTGAAAAAGGTAAAGTGATGCTGCGAGACATGGAAAAGCGTCAGCAACGCCCAATCAACATTGATGACATATCTGAAGAAGTTTCGAAGAAGATGAGTTAGATGTTTGTAGGGGGCGGTTCAGGAACGGGTATAGCTTTAGGTTTTCGCCTTACCAACTCAAAAATCGCAATCACGCCAAAGATGATTAGTGCTACCCACAAAAATGCACCTAAGAAAATGTTTGCCAACCAACTAAGAGATAGAAAATCTATTTCAGCAGAATAGTAATCCAGTGACAAAACGAAAATGGAAAAGTAAAAATTGAAATACCAATGAAGCAAAATCGGCGCTTGAACCCCATAGTAAAGATACGCCAAAGCAAAAACTGCGCCGCTCACTGTTGCTGGAGCTATTTTACCTAGCTCCCAACCACCAAAATAGTGGGCGATACCGAAAAGAAAAGCAGTTAGGAATATCATCATCCACTCGGCCCAGAAAATCCCCCCAAGCAAGCCAGCCTCACCGATGGTTCTCAAACCGATCATCTTCTTAGCCTTTTCAGGCTGCAAAACAGATAGAATGCACGTCTTTAATCGTTGGCTCCAAGAAAAGTCAGGTCTTGTCCTTTTTCCAGCAACAAAAATGTAAGTCGCTAGGAAAGCTCCTATTGGAATTATCCGGAACAATATCTCTTCGACTAGTGGAGCCCGCGAAAATCGTAGGAAGTCCAAGAAAGGCTCAGTAATGCGTGGCTCTCCTATGGGAATTCCACTCTGTGTCTGAAAGAAATGTAATACGATTGTGACCACTAGCAACATGGATGTTATTGCTGGCATAGCAAGCAAGTTGTTGCTGAAAGGACTTCGTTTAGTATCGACAGAAAAGAATTCTCGGACTCTGCTGGGAAGATCGTCCGTGTACCTCCAAGCGGCGGCAAAACAAAGAGCAAATATCCACCAGAGAAATAAAAAATAGAGCCCAGCGTTTATGGTTATCTCCACATCTACAATGAGCAAGGGGTATAGTCTTATTGGTCCTTGGCTGAATGTTAGCCCTTCTGCAGTGGAGAAAAAAACCAGAATCCCCAAGCCCATTGAAAGCATGTATGTTAGGATGATGAAAAAACCGACTATGAAAATGATGGCGAAAAGAAGTTTTTGAAGTGTTTCAGATAAACTTGAGGTCATAGTGTACCCGTTTACGATTAAACAAGGGATATGTTTCTATTAACTTTAATCCAAGTGTTAACCGAGTACACTGTCTAAGAAACGATTTGCCGACCCATCCACTTCTTTCATGTTTTTGTCTGTTCTTGAAATATGATTGAAGGATACGCTTTGAAAATGTTGTTGGAGTTCACGAACTTTCAGCCAAAGCACTTCCAGTCGAGGATTTCTAACTTGATATTCTCCATTAAGCTGCTTTACTACTAATTCGCTGTCTAGAAAACAGTGCACATAGCCCTTTGTAAAGTCACGTGCTAGTTGAAGGGCTTCTATTAGTGCTTCATACTCAGCTTGGTTGTTAGTTTTCCTTCCCAAAAACTTGCAAAACTTCTTCACCACAACCCCATTTTCGTCCACTATCTTAACGGCGGCCGCAGCTGGCCCAGGGTTCCCCCTAGAAGCTCCATCAGAATATGTCCGCAATTGCCCCAATTCTTCAGACTGCAACCGCTAGACCTTCGATGAAATATTGGCAGATAAAAGCTAATAAAAGATGTCCGTGTTACGCCCAACCTAGAAACTTCAGAATCATTCGCAGACTAACAAGCACAAGCACCAGGCCAAAAATTCGTCTCAGATTCCTGCTTGAAACACGCTTGGAAACGTAAGCACCAATTTGCGCTCCGAAAATGACGCCAACAACGAGAACAAGTGCAAAACCAAACTGAACATTACCGAGATATATGTGAGTCGCCACTCCAGCAATTGAAGTAAAAACCATGATAAAAACTGAAGTAGCAACCGCTAGATGCATGGGAAAGGAAAGAGCAAAATGCAGAATCGGCACCATTAAAGCACCGCCACCAATACCTAACAAGCCTGATGAAACGCCAGCAAGGAAACTCAAGGGCAAGCCAAGTTTCATATCTGCAATGTATCCAAAGATTTTATAATCTGAGTCTACGAGGCTTCGCTTCCAGCCAGTTTTGCTTTTTTTTTCTAGCTTGTTGCTCAGATTGTATGGAAAAATCATTCGAAAGGCGACGTAGAGTATTAACAAAGCAAAAATCAATATTAAATATTCTTTCGCAATTGCAGTCGTCAAATATGCTCCCAAGAGGGAGCCAGGTATTGTAACTGTGGCTAAGAGCAGCCCAACTTTATAGTCTATCCTTTTTTGTCTTGCATAGCCACTCGTAGACGACAATGCCTTAAACATTATCATCGTAAGGCTTGTTCCCGCTGCCATTTGCGGAGAAAATTCGATGCTTAAGGGTAATAATTGCAGAGCAGGTACAATGAAAACTCCGCCTCCGATGCCCAGCATAGCTGCAATGATGCCCACGAAAAGAGCTAGGATGGGGAGAAAAACTGTTTCAAATATTGTCGTTGAGCCTCACCACGCCTCTTGATAGATTGCCAAACAGTGACACAGTTACTTACTAATAACACTAATGCTAAATTTGCATGGCAACTTTTATCTGTAAGACGTGTAATGTAGCCTTACCACGTGTGGAAGCATAGGTTGAGCAAATCTCGTAAAAAACGGACTTCGTTGGAGCGTTTTCGCCTTAAAAAAGCATTGGACATGCTGGCTCGCAAGGAAGGGCGCGGAACAGAGCTTGTTAGCTTATACGTTCCTCCGGGAAAGCAAATCAGTGAGGTTCTTAACACACTTAGGCAGGAACATGGAACTGCTGCAAACATAAAGTCTGACACAACGAGAAGCAACGTCCAAGACGCCATTACAAAGGTTCAGCAGCGTTTAAAATTATTTAAGAGAGTGCCTGAAAGGGGCTTGGTGATCTTCAGCGGTGCGATACCGCAGAATGGCCCAGGCAGTGAGAGAAACGAAACTTATGTTTTGACCCCACCAGAGCCAATTAATATAAACTTGTATCGGTGTGATTCAAAATTTCACACAGAGTATCTGCTGGAAATGTTGAAGGAGAAGGAGGCTTATGGAATTTTGCTTGTGGATTCTAGTGAAGCTACTTTCGCGGTTTTGCAGGGTAGGCGTTTGAACATTGTTAAGGAAACTACTTCTGGTGTTCCAGGTAAGATGCGTGCAGGGGGGCAGTCGGCAAGGCGTTTTGAGCGTCAAAGAGAGGCTAAAATACTGGAGTTTTTTAGTCGTGTCGGCAGCCATGCCACGGACATTTTTCTTGGGATAGAGAATTTGAAGGGTATAATTGTCGCAGGTCCCGGGCCGATAAAATATGATTTCCTGAAGGGAGACTATCTGCATTATCAGTTGAAAGACAAAGTCATTTCTACTATTGACTCTGCCTACGTAGGCAAGCAGGGAGTGAAGGAGGTTGTTGAGAAGGCACCGGAGATTATGCGACAAGTTCGCTATGTAGAAGAGAAGAGGCTCGTGCAGAGTTTTCTTTACCAGGTTGGGCATGATACTGGTTTAGCTACCTACGGTGAAGAGGAAGTTAGGCGTGCTTTGAAAATGGGGGCAGTGAGGACTTTGCTGCTCTCTGATGCGTTGGATATAGCTCGAGTAACGGTGAACTGTGCAACGTGCGACTATATCAGGAAAGAGACGGTGAAGAGTCGAGAGGTTGAAGGTCTTCAGCAAAGCCTTATGGGACAGCCGTGCCCAAAATGTAAATCGCCTTCTCTCACTGCGGAGCAAGTAGAAGACATTGTTGAGGAATTGGCAGAGCTGGCTGAGCACGCAAATGCAGATGTGGAGGTTGTGTCAACGGATACGGAGGAGGGGCAGATGTTGAAGAACGCGTTCGGAGGAATCGCAGCCATATTACGCTTCAAAATTTAGTACGCTTTTCAGTTGAAAGCCACACTTGAAACAGCTTTACTCAGCAACTATTAAAATCCCGAAAATGCTCAATCATATTTAACATTTATCAGACTCTTATCAGGGGCCAGATAGAATTCCGAGAGGTCCAAGTGTGACGTACACACATGCAAAGAGCCGACGTCCCCTAAATAACTGTACCGAAGCTTACGATAAGCTATTAGACAATCTCTAAATCACTCAACCAAGATAAATCTCATCGAAACTTCATGAACCCAATTGACATACTAAGCATACTCTTCCAATACAGCCTCCTCCACCTATACATGCCAATAGTTAAAAGCGTAGGTTTCTCGCACCCTCTCACATTCACTATAATCGCCGCCCACAACACCTTCAGCCTAACTTACCTGCTCTTCACAGTGGCCGTCGCCTACCCTGCCCTCCGCAAAAAAGCGTGGCTCATACCCACCGCAGTAACTATAATGTGGGCAATAATCTGTATCAACTTAATGGTAACGTTAAACATTTCTACTACGACTGCAATCGCTGCTGTCCTTCCTCATGGATGGCTTGAATTCACAGCAATAGCTTACTGGACAAACGCTATGCGCAAAGCCGCACAAAACAACAACATGCCAAAACCAATCAACACTCCAACCTTCAAAGAATACCTCAAAGCCTTGACGAGGCCTAAAAAGCTAATGAGCCTAGCCAAAACAGACATGAAAGTCTCATTCAAAGCGACAAAGCTTTCATTAGGAATTCTCTGCCGAAACCTCAAGAAAGCTTACATAACTACGTTAATCCTAATTGCAACGGCGGCTCTGATAGAAACTTATATGACACCTCAAATAATGTTTCTTATCAATAGCCTTTAAGGGATGAGAAGGAACAGAAGAAAGGGGGAGGGGCTAATAACCAAGAATCCCTTTTCCGTTCCAGTCCCACTTTCCCTAGGAACTAAAAAAGGAGATGTAAAAAGAGTTCTTTTCAGCTCAGCAGATCCTTATAGACGCGGTTGTGGTCCACGTTCTTCTCCATAAACACGCTTACTCTGTTGTCCTCAGCAGTGAAAGAAAGGAATTTTGTGGTGTTTCCTTCTACCAATACATATTTTACGTCGCCAAGCTCAAAAGTATTCGAAAGCTCCTCACCTGCCTCTAAAGCTGAAGAAGATAAAACCGCAAAGTCGATAATCTTCGTTGAATCTTTTAAATCGATACTTGCAGACTTTGCATTCCTGAGAATGTAGCCAATTACTCCCTCTTTCGTATTTACCTTGTCAATGTTTTGCTTTATCTTGTCTCCTTTGGGGGCATTATCTTTTTTCAGCTCCTTCTTTTCAGCTCTCTTTGCTTCCGCAAGCTCTTGTGCCTTCTTTATCTGCGTTTCTAACTCTTCTGAGAAGTCAAGTGCGATTTCGGGCTTTTCTTCTTCTTCCTTCAAGGCTACTTTGCTTGATTTGCGTTTTCTAGGTGCCATAAAGCTCATCTCCACTAATTGATTACTGGTTTAATCCTCACCAGTTCACCCTTCTTGACATCGAGAGTATGACAAAGCTTTTCTGGAATGCGAATAACAGCCCTATTTTCAAGCTTTGAGTAATCTAACGTCTTGACTTTGCATTGGCTGGTTTTGCCGTTGAAAGATTCAACTTCAACAAGGTTAATTTCTTTGCCGTCTAGAAGCTCTTCCCACTGTGACATAATATCTTCGCTAATTTGCACTGTGTCGTTGCGAACCAATAGGCCGCCGAAACTCTCAACAATTAATTGGTTAGAGGGTAATTCTAGCTCAGGTATGGGCTCCTCTTCAGCTTCTTTGCTTTCTTCTTCCTCTATTTCCTCTCGCAGTTTCTCTTCCTCTCGTAGATCCTCTTCCATTCCTTGCTTCAATAAAGTACGGGAAGGAGAAAAATGCTTGAGGGGGGTAGGGCCAAGACTGTCAAGCAGCTTTATAACAGTTGGAATCAACACACGCGCAACAGTTTCTAGATATTTCATATCTGCCTTCTTCGAAGCAACCATGGTCAAGTACATGTCGTTAATACAAGATATGTGAACATTGCCTTTGCTGCATTCAACCACTAAGGAATTTAGGCCTCCAATTGTGTCCACCTTTTCCAGAATGCCTTCTAGCGAGCTTACTACTCTTTCTAAAGTGGCTTCGGGAGTCTCAGCGTCTCCTGCAATCACAGTGGCTTCCTTGTCAAAGAGAAAGCAAGTTTGCACGTCGGGGCAAACATTTCGAATCTCGGTTAGGGCATTCTTTAATGCAAATGCATATGCTTCGTTACTCATTTCATTTTCACTCCATGGAATTTTATGAAATCTTGAAAAGTATTCTCTCGGGTACTCCATCGTCTTCCAAAACGAGATATCTGAGTCCTTCAGTGTCGCCTATTTGATCGACCCATTTCAATGCTTCTCGCGATTTCTGCAAGACTAAAAGCCTGTCCTGTTGGCTTCTGACAACTTCTTCTATAGCTGTTAATTCGTGAAACGGGTTGGCATCTAGGACAACGTTTAGACCACCTACCGAAATTTCGCCTAGATTTTCTTGATTTGCTTTCTTGCCTGCGAGTTTGAAGACTACATCTCGTATTTTTTTCGACCTTTCAGCTAATGCTCGAATTTCGTCAAGGCGGCGCAAATACTCGCCAAGCATGCTTTTAGTTCTACTTATTTCGTCATCAATTGTTTTTGCTATATCTGAGGCTGATTCATATTCTTTTAGTTCTACTACCATTTTCAATACCTCCAAATAGGGTGGAAGGAGAGGGGTGCTTTTACCCTACCCCCATTCTCAAACTATATGAAACTGTGGTGCTTTAAGGAGCTGTCTTTATGTAAGGACCAAACATATTGCCCTTCGCCGTAATCACCGTAAACTCGTACTTAGTACCAGACGTATACTCTGCTCCTCCTGAACGAGTCACGTTAAACGTCACAGAATTGCCTGCAGCTAATGAATAGGTAGGTGTATAACCCCAATCATCAGCGTCCACATCGTTGACTCGAACCCCACTTATTGTCATGTCTGATGAACCAGTGTTCTTGACAGTAATTCGAATCCAGTATTTAGTGCTTGAACTATCCCACGTGTAGCCTGTGAATGCTAATTCTTCTGTTTGCATGAATGTGAATGTCAATGCTCCCATCCAAGCGGCGACTGCGATTGATACTGCGACTGTTACGGCGATTAGTATGATTGCTGCGACTACTGGGCTCAACGCCTTTCTGCTCTTTAGAAATCTTTTCATTCGGTTTTTATCCCTCCTTTTTCAGGTTCACTAGAAGGATAACTGCGTATTGAGATTTAAATCTTACTAATTAAGACATCATATTACGCGCGCAGTTTACAACCCAACAGCAAAAAGCCTACAACTACAACACTCATCGGTAAACATTAAGAAGCACAAGCTCACACCTTCATGACTCTCACGTCTAGCATCTATTAGCCACTCTTTTGGATCTTATTATGAGCATCTGATACAGAGTTTGGCCTAGGAGGTGCATAGAAATCTTGGCCTCCTTTGCTCCCGCTACTTTTTCTTTTCTTAACTTTTTTTCTTGCAGAATCAATCTTGCTACCACCCACAGAAAATAGAGTGCCAGCAGGAAAACCACAAATTCAAATGATTCTCTTGCATACACCCAAACAACCACGATTGCAAGAATGATTGCTAGCAAATTGACTAGAACAATCGCTGAATACTTCATGGTTCAATACATTCCTAAAGACACGTAAAATTCTTTTGATGTTCGGTAAGACAGAAACACGCTTGATACGGGTTTGCTCATTGAGCGCACGTAAAAATTTTCCAAAAGCTAGCGAATTTGAAGTGAGTTTTGGATACTTCACCACGACGGAAGACGTTCAGGTGTTCAGAAAGCGCAAATAGTACCCGTGTAAAGTGAAAAACCATCTCAATAAAGGTTTATATGGAATGAAAAAAAGGATACTAATTCACCGCTCTCAATCTCTAGGAAGAAGAGGTTCTATCATGAAAAAAGCCAAGGTAATCATTATGGGGGCAGCAGGCAGAGACTTCCACAATTTCAATGTCTACTTCAGAAATAACGATTCATATGAGGTAGTAGCCTTCACTGCCACCCAAATACCTGGAATCGAAAAACGAAACTACCCTCCAGAACTCACAGGGCCAAAATATCCACAAGGAATCCCCATATATCCAGAAGATAAATTGCCAGAACTCATAAAAAACTACGACATCAACGAGGTTGTTTTCGCCTACAGCGACGTACCTCACGAATACGTCATGCACAAAGCATCGCTAGCAATGTCTTTCGGAGCAGACTTTAGGCTAATGGGCCCGTCCACAACAATGATAAAAGCCAAAGTTCCAGTTGTTTCTGTTTGCGCAGTTAGAACTGGTTCTGGAAAAAGCCAGACTTCGCGAAAGGTAGCTGCCTTGTTGAAGAAAATGGGTTTCCGAGTCGCTGTTATAAGGCATCCAATGCCTTACGGAGATTTAGCAAAGCAGATTTGGCAACGGTTTGCGTCCTACGAAGACCTTGATAAGCATGAATGTACAATTGAAGAGCGAGAGGAATATGAGCCTCACATTGCCAATGGAACACTGGTGTTTGCTGGCGTAGACTATGAAAAAATCTTAAGAGAAGCAGAGAAAGAAGCAGACGTAATTGTCTGGGACGGAGGAAATAACGACCTTCCCTTCTACCATTCAGATCTCTTCATAGTGGTTGCGGACCCTCACAGGCCAGGTCACGAGCTTACATACTACCCTGGAGAAACAAACCTGAGGATGGCAGATGTGATAATTATCAACAAGGTTGACACCGCTAGTCCGGAAGGTGTTGAAACTGTGAGGAAGAACATTAAAACAGTGAATCCTGAGGCTTTGGTCATTGAAGCATCGTCTCCCATCACTGTAGACAACCCAGATTTGATTAAAGGAAAAAAAGTTTTGGTTGTGGAGGATGGGCCTACGTTGACGCATGGCAACATGGCTTATGGCGCAGGAGTTATCGCAGCTAGAAAGTTAGGTGCAAGTGAAATCGTCGATCCGAGACCTTACGCTGTAGGCTCAATAGTGGAGACTTACAAGAAGTACTCTCACCTTGGAACATTGCTTCCCGCTATTGGATATGGCAAAGAACAAATAAAAGAGCTAGAGGAAACAATAAACAGCACGCCATGTGACGTTGTGGTTATTGGCACTCCCATAGATTTGAGACGCGTCTTGCAAATTAACAAGCCCACCGTGAGAACAAAATACACTCTTAAAGAACTAGGCTCTTCAACTCTTGAAGATGTGCTAAAGAAACACTTCCAAAAGTGACATAGATGACTGAAGAAAGCATAACCCGTGTGCTAATCAAATTCTCTATAGAAAACGTCGGCGAAGCCGAAGGCGAGCTAATTCGCCATCTAGCCCCTAGAACAGTTGACGCCATAACCAAGACGCTTCCGATAGAAGGCAGAATGGCTTTGTGGAAAGAAGAAGTCTACTTTGAAATTCCAATTAAGATGGGCGACGAGAAGGCTAAACCGAAGGTTGAGAAGGGTACAATTGCTTATTGGCCCATGGGAAATGCTCTCTGCGTCTTTTATGGCGAATCCCAGCCCTACAGTCCCGTCAACATAATTGGAAAAGTAACAAAGAATTTAGAGATCTTTGCTGATGCAAAAAGTGGAACAAAAATCAAAGTAGAAAAAGCCTAATGATAGCATCAAAGAAAAGTGCTCTCAGCCCACCTTTCTAAAATCCTTCCGCATTCACTCTTCACAGCACGATCTTTAGATTTCATTCTTAACGCCTCTAAGAACTGGACACGTTTTTCTACGCTTCTCGCCTCGGCTGCCCCGCCATAATACAGTTTCCCCTCCAAAAACTCCTTCATCTGCGACGCTTTCTGCACAAGAAATCCTGCAGCCGCGATAGGATTTTCCAACAGCTGCATGTTCACCCAAATAGCCACGTCAGCTTCTCGCAGTTGGCTAAAGCCATCTATCTCAACAATTCGCCTGATATAAGTTCTTAGAAATTCGTAAAACCCAGCAGTTTTAACATGTTTCAAGACTTCCTTCAATCTTTTCTTAAAGAGAGGGTTCCCCTTTAGAATTAACCTATGCTTATATCCAGATTCCACTAGTTTTCTAGCCTTTTCCACTTCATCAAATGTGTAAACTCGTTTTGGAAAATCAGAAGCCATTATTTTGTCTTATTTCTCCATCTTATGAAATGAGTAAAACTAGTCTGCAGGCTTGTAGATTCTAAGGTTCCGACTCTTCGAAACAAATTCGACCATGCCATTGCGTTCCAACTCTTTCAGAAAGGCTCTGGCAACGCTTAAGCGCACATCAAAGCGGGATGCGACAGAATAAGGTGTTACGATCTTCATCTTTTTCAGCTCGCCTATAAATTTGTCACTTTTTAGACTTGGCGGCGTAATCCCTGGAATAGACTTCTTTTGGCTTGGTGCTGTGGTTTCACGTTTTTCCTTTTTGCCACCTTTCTTTTTTTGCGCTTTTGCCATTTGCTTTATGGAGCGCTTCTTTTTTCCGCCCATTCTTATTTCCTCAATTGCTCGAGAAAAAGAGGGAGTGCATCCTTATAGCCTTTTTCTGTCACGCAACTGTAGCTATTTTTTGTTTGTGTTCTTTTTGCCACTGAGACAATGGAACGCCTAGCTGCTTTTCTATTTCTGGTCGGTGGATGCTGTTCATTGTGCAAAATGGGATTATACGTCCATCTGGCACGGCGTAGTGAATACAGCAGCTTTGCACTCTTTCAAGGTCAAAGTTGTAAGGATCCATGAAATGCATCGAAGAGAGCAGTATGGTTTTCCTTTGAAGTTCGCCTAATGATTCGTAGCTTCCGCTTTTCAAGACTGGAAGAAGGTATTTTCTTAACATGCCGAGCTTCACATGTCTTAAGGCGGCGATTAGGCGCATTTTCGCTCTCGTTTCGTGTCCTTTTTGTGCTTCTTCGTAGATTTTTTCCATTGTTTTGACGAATTTGTCTACGTTTCCGTAACGTGTAATTGGCGTTATTTCTCCGTTTTCAATGAAAAGGTAGGTTGCCATGCCGCAGTGAGGGTGAGCTGTGAATTCGACGTAGTGTTTGTGTTTTATTGCGCCGATGGCTTGAGCAATTGGTACTACTGTTGGAACGGGGTAGAAGTCGTCTGCTTTTATTTTTCCATCTGTTTGTTCTTCGCACAGACGCATGAAGTCGGGTATGGTGATGCGCATCTTTTTTCTTTCTTCTTCTGGTAAGCGTCCGCATAGGCTTATTGGTTGGACGTTTATGCATCGTATTACGTCGAAGTTTTCGACGGCGAAGCGTATAATGTCTCCGAGTTGATGGTCGTTTACTCCTTTGATTAGTGTCACGACTAGTACGATGCTGTTAAGGCCTGCTTCTCGACAGTTTTCAATAGCTTTCATCTTTGTTTCTAGGAGGTCGACACCGCGGGTGAACTTGTAAATATCATCAGTTAAGCCGTCAAATTGCAAGTAAACAGTGCTTACGCCTGCTTCGTCGAGGGTTTTGCAGTATTCTACGCTTTGGGCGAGGCGTATGCCATTGGTGTTGATTTCCACGTGACGGAATCCCAAGTCTTTAGCCATTTTAACTAGTTCTGGCAAATCTTTGCGAATTGTGGGCTCGCCGCCGCTGAATTGCAGTGCAGTGGCGGGGATGGGGCTGTTTTGGCGTAGGTTTTGAAGCATCTCTTGAATTTGCTGTTTTGTAGGTTCGTAAACGTATCCTGCTGCAGCAGCGTTGGCGAAACATACGGGGCATCTAAGGTTGCAGCGGTTTGTGATGTCGATTATGGCTAGACCCGTGTGGCTTTTGTGATTTGGGCAGATACCGCAGTCTTGGGGGCAGCCTTTTACTGTTTTGGTGTGCGGGTTGTTTAGGCCTCCTCCTTCTTTTCGGTATTTTTCTGCGCGTATATATTGGTCGTAGTCGCTCCAGTAGAGTTCGTTGTATTTGCCGTGTTTTGGGCAAGTTTTTTCTATGTAGACTTTGTTGTCTTTTTTGTATATGGTGGCGTCTAGAACTGTGAGGCATTCGGGGCATATGCTTTTGGTTTGTTTGATTATTGACGTTTTGTTTCACCACTGACGGTTGTAAAACCTTTTTAAGAGGAGCGTGTATTTGAAGTTTTTCCGAAGTTTCAGAAGGTGAAAGATGGGTTGAGTCAAGCTGTTGGAGAAATAGCAAGGAAAGTTTTGCGTGAGTTAGGGTTAACGGGTTACGAGTCAGCAGTCTACTTGAGTCTTGTAGAGAGGGGAGTAATGACGGCAAGTGAGGTAAGCGAGAGTGCCAGCGTGCCTTTTTCGAAGGTTTATGAGGTTTTGAATAGTTTGGAGCGGAAGGGATGGCTAATTGTTGAACGAGGTAGACCGAGCAGGTATTTTGCAAAGGCGCCTGTAGAGGCATTTGAGGCAGCTAAGCATGAGGCTGATGAAAAGATGCGAAGTTGGGAGCAAGCCATAGTGGGAGAGCTGCAGCCTCTCTATGAGAAACGTGAGTTGCGAGAGAAGCCTGACATTTGGATTTTGCGAGGTGAGACTAGTGTGTTGGCGAAGCTGAGAGAGATGTTGGATAATGCTCGCAGTCAAGTGATGATAGCGGCGCCGTTGTTTGCTCACGATTTGGCTGAAAAAGCAATTCCGTTGTTGGCAAGTTTCAGGTTAAGCGATGTGAAAGTTTCAGTCATGGTTGTTGGTGAGCCAAAGAATTGGGGATTGGAAGGGCTGACGAGCATCGCAGAGGTGCGAGGACGCAGAGACATGTTTGGAGGCGGAGTAATTGTAGATGGAAAAGAAGCTTTGCTGTTTCTGGGTGAGGAGGACAAACTTAGCTTGGTTGTTTGGAGTAACCATATAGGTTTGGTGAAGTTCGCGAAAGATTCCTTCCAGTATTTATGGGACTCAAGCACTAAAACCCAACCAACGTAGCCTTTGATGTCTCCAAGTCCTTATGGTGCGACGGAGTGTGTTCAACAATGGCAAACTATTTTGAATAAGATTTAATTTAACCCAAATAATATCAATACTCCTAGCATATGAGCGGGGGTTGCCAAGCATGG
>JAOZHR010000022.1 GCA_026014805.1 Candidatus Bathyarchaeota archaeon
CTTTTGAAAACCGTATCGTCCCACATCTTGAACTGTCGTAAAAAGGCCCGGCTTAATCACTTTGCATAGTTTCATTTTTGCTATTCCTGAAATCTTCAAACTCTTATTTTCCAACGGGTTTGAATTTCACAGCGTCACCGGGCTGTATCAAGGCCGGTGGATGTTTTCTTGTGTCGAAAAGCTTTAGGGGAGTTCGACCGATTATCCGCCATCCTCCGGGAGACTCACACGGGTATATACCGGTCTGTTTTTCAGCTATTCCCACAGACCCTGCTGGAACTCGCAACCGCGGCGTTTCAAATCTCGGTGTCGCGATTTCGTCGGCTACTTCGCCTAAGTATGGGAAACCAGAGATAAAGCCAATCATGTACACCGTGTATTCTCTATCACTATGTAGCCGAATAACCTCTTTCTTGTCTAGGTTGTGATATTTAGCCACGTAGGCGAGGTCTGGGCCGCATTCGCCGCCGTAAATTACTGGCACTTCAATTACTCGTTTTCGGGTTGAAGCTCTAAACTTGTCCAGTCTTTCTTCAAAATCTCTTAATCTGAAAACCAACTGTTCATAACTTATCTTCAACGGGTCATAGTAAACAAGGAGCGAACGGTAGGTTGGCACACACTCTTCCACACCTTTTAGCTCAAGTTGGGAAATTGCACGGTTTAAGGCGTGCACCTTCCTGTTAAGGTCTAGACTTATGGTGTTGCCGAACTCAACCAATAACGCCCTATCGCCCACAGGCATATGCTTCGCAGTTTGGTACATAGTTTGCACCTAGACGAAAGTGCCTACAGGCGTAACTTCAACATCTGCAGCCAAAAGCGCTTTCTTGACGGATTTCGCAAGCTCCACAGCGTTTAACGTGTCGCCGTGAACACAAATGGTATGCACTTCGTCAAACTTTACAGTCTGACCATCGATAGCAGTTACACTTTTTTCCTTTACTATCCTTACCGCCCTCTCAGCCACAAGTTTCGCTTCTTCAATCACCGCTCCCGCTATGTTTCTGGAAACTAAGCTTCCGTCTGGGTTGTAGGCTCTGTCAACAAAGATTTCATGAGCCACGCGCAAACCTGCCTCAGCTGCTATCTTCGCCATCTTAGAGTTTGCCAAAGCAAAAAGCATCAGTTTAGGGTCCACAGCACATAAAGCTTCGATGATGGCGTTTGCATAAGCTTCGTTCTTGGCCGCAGTGTTGTAGAGGGCTCCATGAGGTTTAACGTGTTGCAGATTCTTGTCGGCGGCTTTTGCGAAAGCTGCGAGGGCGCCTACCTGATAGATAACGATGTTCTCTACTTCTTCTTGGGAGAGGCTCATGTTGCGGCGACCGAACCCCAACAAATCTGGGAACCCAGGATGTGCACCTATTGCAACTCTATTTTCTTTTGCCAACTTCACGGTTCGAGCGATAACGACTGGGTCGCCTGCGTGGAAACCGCAAGCGATGTTGGCTGAGGTTATGAAAGGCATAATTTCTGCATCGTGTCCTATTTTGAAGTTACCGAAGCTTTCGCCGAGATCGCAGTTGATGTCGATTTTGAGCTTCATGTATGAGCCTCTTGAGTTTAATGAAGGAAATTACGCATGTTTTCTGTTGCTGCAGAAGGAACAGGCAAGTCCTTCATGGTAACTAAACCCGGCGATGCATTAATCACTTTGGGAATTGTGTTCACCACCATCGCCACAGTACCTATATCACCGTGCACACAAGGTGTGATTTTCTGGTTTACGTTTGGAACACCTTCAATTGATATGGAGTCATATTCTTCCTCTGCGCCAATGTATGCTTGAAACTCAAGAGTGATCACTTCCTTTCCATTTTTATATCCTCTTGCCACTTGTCTTAAGCCAGCCGCGTAACCAGCCTTAACTTCGATGGCCTCGCTTCTAACAGGTTTCTTGGCGATAACAGGCTCAACCGGATCAACTTTAATCCCCTCCAGCTCCCAAGCTAAGGCTGCCGCAATCATTGAGATGGACTGTTCTAAGCCTACATGTCCAGTAATCACTTTCTTTTCGATTGCTTTATGGAATTCCTCTGTGGTAAGACTTGCACCAATCTTCTTTTGGAAAGGTACTCGTCGAGTGGCGGCGTTCATGATTCGAACCGCTTTTATTTTTTCTATTTTTTGGCAGACTGCGGTAAGAGTGATGACTAGGGTGTCCATTAGAAAGCCGGGGTTTATGCCTGTGCCTAGAACTGTGGCTTGGTGTTTCTTGGCTAGTGCATCAAGTTTTTCTGCCAGTTGTGGTTCTGAAAGATAGGGATAAGAGAGTTCTTCACACGTTGACACCACATTGACCGCTTCTTTTACGATTTCTGCAAGCTGTGGAAAAACGTCTTTCAGATAAGATGAAGTTGTGTGCACCACGATGTTTGGTTTCGTCTTTGAAAGCACTGCCTTGGTGTTGCTTGAGATAATCACTCCAACATGCTTGCCTATGCCTAAGACTTCTCCCAA
This sequence comes from Candidatus Bathyarchaeota archaeon, assembly GCA_026014805.1. NCBI lineage: Archaea > Thermoproteati > Candidatus Bathyarchaeota > Candidatus Bathyarchaeota archaeon. The sequence continues at coordinate 2,464 of JAOZHR010000022.1, forward strand.
ATCCCTGCCCACTTTCTCCTTTGCCACATCGATGGCTCCAACTATTTCTAATCCTTTTTTCTGGAGGAGATGTTTTGCTATGAGGCTACCGACTGCTCCTACGCCGTATAAAACTACCTTTATTTTCTCCAATTTCTCAACCTTTTTATTTTTGTTGCTTTGTGTTTGGATATAGGTGTTTCGCAGCGTGTATTATGATGGCTTTGGACAAAAGGTTTACGTTTGTAAAGTTTTATATCGGAGACGCCGCTTCTATTCCAGAATAACGAATGAACTACTCATAGAGCGACTAACGGAGCAAGAGGTCTAATGAAACCAATGCTCATCCCAAAGGAAATCCGTGAAAAAACAAAATACTGCTATGAGTGCGGCATTTGCACCGCAAGCTGTCCCATGGCAGAACTTCTGTCAACGCATTACAACCCTAGGAGTCTTTTGCAAAAAGTTCTTACAGAACCCGAAAAGACTTTGAACGAAAATAGGCTTTGGCTGTGCGCGTGGTGCTACAAATGCTACAAACGATGCCCCCAAGGATTAAAACCGCCAGAAATATTCCAAATTCTAAAAAGTGAAGCCGCAAAACGTGGACTTTCTAGTGGTTTCGAAGAGGCGGTTGCAATAATAGAAGAAAATGTGCCTTTTCCGGTTATCTGCTGGTACACTTGTTTTCACCCTGAACGTGCAGAAGTGGGTGATGAAAAGATAACTGAGGCTTTGGAAAAATTAGCCGCGCAGCGCATGCAATCAAAAAAGAAAGAAACAGCCACTGGTCACAAGGAGAAGATTGCAATCATCGGCTCAGGTCCTGCAGGACTTACAGCTGCTTGCGAACTAGTAGAAAAAGGATACTCGGCTACGATTTTTGAAGCTCTTCCAGAGGTTGGAGGTATGTTAAGGACAAGCGTGCCAGAGTACAGATTGCCCAGAAAGGCGCTACAAAGTGAAATTCAATGTTTGAAAGATTTGGGCGTGGAAATAAGAACCAACACAAGGATTGGGAAAGACATTAGTTTTGATGAGCTTTGGCGAGATGGATATAAAGCTGTGTTTGTTGGAGTTGGCGCCCATAAAAGTCGAAAATTGGGAATTGAAGGTGAAGAGCTGGAAGGAGTTATTGACGCTTTGGGCTTTCTTTGGAAAGTAAACATGCAACAAAAAGTCAGCCTTGGAAAAAAAGTAGGAGTAATCGGCGGTGGAAACGTTGCCGTCGACGCCGCTAGAACCGCACTTCGCCAAGGAGCCAAAGAAGTTGTTATTCTTTACAGAAGGTCACGAGAGGAGATGCCAGCTAACCCTTGGGGAGTTATGGAAGCAGAAAAGGAAAGTGTGAAAATCGAATTTTTAGTGGCACCCCAAAGAATTCTAAAAAAAGAAGGAAGGGCTGAGGGATTGGAGTGTATTAAAATGAAGTTGGGAGAACTGGATGAAACTGGCAGAAAAAAACCAATGCCAATTGAAGGCTCCGAATTCTCTCTAGAGCTAGATACGATAATAGTTGCTATTGGAGAAACAACAGAAACTACTTTCTTGCCCAAAGAAGTAGAAGTGGACAGAGGCAACAGAATTCTAGTTAACCCGATTACCATGGAAACCAGCATGACGGGAGTTTTTGCAGGCGGAGACACGGTCACTGGACCAGCAACTGTGATAGAGGCTATCCTTGCTGGAAAACGAGCCGCATGTTCCATCAACCAATATCTAACGGAGATTAGGGAAAGGGAGGAAAGAAACCGTGGCGACTGAAAAGAAAGTTGAAGAAGAGCCGCGAATCGGCGTCTATGTGTGCCACTGCGGACTAAACATAGCGGGCACGGTGAACTGTGAAGAAGTGGCAAAGTTCGCTGCTACTCTTCCCAACGTAATTGTTGCAAAAGACAACCGATACGCATGTTCTGACCAAGGCCAAGAGCTTATCAAAAGTGACATCAAAGAGCACAACCTTAACCGTGTAGTTGTTGCTTCTTGTTCTCCACGCCTCCACGAGCCCACTTTTAGAAAGGCGTGTGAAGAAGCTGGATTGAACAAATATCTTTTCGAAATGGCAAACATACGAGAGCATTGCAGCTGGGTACATCTTCACGATAAAGAAGCGGCTACAGAGAAGGCTAAGGACTTAGTTAGAGCGGCGGTGGCGAAGGTTGCTCTTCTTAAGCCAGCAATCGAAACCGAAGTTCCTATACTCAGAAAAGCGTTAGTAATTGGTGGTGGAGTGGCGGGAATTCAAGCGGCCTTAGACTTGGCTGATACGGGCTATAAAGTGTATTTAGTGGAAAGAGAGCCAAGCATCGGCGGAAGGATGGCGCAGATTGACAAAACTTTCCCCACGATGGACTGCTCAATCTGTATTCTTGCACCAAAAATGTCCGACGTAGGTCATCATTCCAATATCGAGTTATTAACAAACAGTGAGGTCCAAGAGGTTAAGGGATACATTGGAAACTTTAAAGTAAAAGTGCTGAAAAAGCCGAGATATGTAACGGACGATTGCAGCGCTTGCAACGATTGCTCAGAAGTATGTCCCATAACCGCGCCAAACGAATTTGACATAGGCTTAGCAACGAGGAAGGCAATTTATACACCCTTCGCTCAAGCGGTGCCATCTACCTACATAATTGACCGTGAAATATGCCTCAACAAAGAAGGAGTCATCCCGTGTGACAAGTGCATAAAAGCCTGCGAACGACTAGCCATAGACTTCGACATGAAACCAAAACCCTTGGAATTGGAAGTCGGTACAATAATTGTGGCAACAGGCGCCGACGTATACGACCCTTCCTCACTGCTAAACTACGGATACACTCATTACCCGAACGTACTAACCTCACTCGAATTTGAAAGACTAATCAACGCGGGAGGGCCTTCTGGAGGAAACCTTATTCGCCCAAGTGACATGAAAATTCCCGAATCGGTTGCCTTCATCCAATGCGTAGGCTCACGGTCTAAAAAAGGAAACTTCTATTGCAGCAACGTATGCTGCATGAACACGATAAAAGACAGCCTGCTAATCAAAGAACACTGGCCTGACGTTAAGATATACGTTTTCTACGTGGACATAAGGGCTGTTGGAAAAGGTTTTGAAGATCTCTATAGAAGGGCGAAGGAAGAAGGTGTAATATTTATTCGAGGATTGCCAGCAGAAGTGATTGAAGACCGGAAAACTAACAACTTATGGCTAATTGGGGAAAATACACTCCAAAAAGAGCTGTACAAAGTCAAAACGGGCATGGTGATTCTTTCAGTCGGCATCGAACCCTGTCATGACAGCGATGTTATTCAACGCCTCTTCACGCTGTCTAGAACTCCTGACGGATTTTTCATGGAAGCTCACCCCAAACTCAAACCTGTAGACGCCCCCACTGGAGGAGTGTTCTTAGCAGGCTGCGCCGAATCTCCAAAGGACATAAAAGACAGCGTAACCCAAGCAAGCGCTGCAGCAGCACGCGCTGGCATCCTGATGGCGCAAGGAAAAGTAACTGTTGAAGCCATCACGCCCGAGCCTATTCCTGAAAACTGTACAGTCTGTGGACTATGCGCCCGAGTTTGCCCTTACAATGCGATTGTTGTGGACAAAGAGCACAAGCTGGTCGAGATTATTGAGGCTGCTTGTGCTGGATGCGGCACTTGTGGTGCCGAATGCCAATTTGAAGCCTTACACATGCGTCACTTCACGAACGCCCAAATCCTAGCTCAGATTGGTGCGTTGACGGAAGAGGATGCTGACAAGAAGATAATTGCGTTTTGTTGCAATTGGTGTGCTTACGCAGGGGCAGATTTCGCAGGCGTCAGTCGTATGCAGTATCCACCAAACGTACGTATAATTCGAACGATGTGTTCAGGAAGAGTGTCACCAAAGTTTGTTGAACACGCATTTGCCAGAGGTGCAGGGGCAGTGTTAGTCGCTGGGTGTCACCCAGGCGACTGCCACTACATCGACGCTAACTATCAAACGCAGAAAAGAATGGAGAGATTGTGGAAGAAAATGGAAAGACTGGGAGTTGACAAAGAGAGACTTCAGCTTCTGTGGGCTTCTGCTGCTGAAGGCGAGAGAGTCGCATCTAAGGTACGCGGAATGCAGGCAACATTGAATAAGCTAACGCCTAGGGAACTGGAAAATTCGAAGAAAGGCTTTGCAGGAAGCTAGGGTGGGATTGGTTGTGCCTCAAAAACTGTGGAGAAAACCTTTAGACACTGAAAAAATCAAGCTTCCCAAGGCAGAAATCCACATCATAAAGGATTTCTGTAAAGGCTGTGACTTCTGCATCGAATTCTGCCCAAAGAATGTATTAGAAAAATCTGACAAGATTAACAAGAGGGGAGCATACCTGCCAAAAGTGGTGGATGAGAATAAATGTGTCCTTTGTGGCTTTTGCATGGCCATCTGTCCCGAGTTTGCCATTTTTACCATTGAAAAGAAATGTAAGGAAGGTTGTGAGAATGGAGAAAAAGAATAGAGCGGTTCTTACAGGAACGCATTTCATGAGCGGAGATCTGGCATGCGCCGAAGGAGCAATTGCCGCTGGATGCCGATTCTTTGGCGGCTACCCCATCACTCCCGCCACTGAGATTGCTGAGCGAATGGCTAGACGAATGCCCGAAATTGGCGGTGTTTACATTCAAATGGAAGACGAAATCGGCTCCATTGCCGCTATCATTGGGGCCTCTTACGCTGGTAAGAAAGCCATGACTGCAACGTCGGGTCCAGGATTCAGCTTAATGCAGGAAAACATAGGATTAGCTGTCATGACTGAAGCACCTCTTGTTATCGTAGACATAATGCGTGGTGGTCCCAGCACCGGCCAGCCAACCATGCCTGGGCAACAAGATATGATGCAGGCGAAGTGGGGGTCCCACGGAGACTACGAAATTATCGCGCTGGCTCCTGCATCTGTTCAAGAGATGTTCGATTTAACAATAGAATGCTTCAACCTCGCCGAAACCTATCGTGTTCCAGTCATGTTGCTAGCTGACGAGATTATTGGTCACATGTGGGAGCGAGTCAAGATTCCACCCCCCGAAGAAATTGTTCTTGTCAGTCGCAAAAAACCCAAAGTGCCGCCGAATGAATACCACCCCTTCAAACCGGACGGAAACCTAGTTCCTCCCATGGCTTGCTTCGGAGAAGGCTACCGCTTCCACGCCACCGGCTTAACACACGACGAAAAAGGTGCACCCAAAACGGTAAGCATCGAAGAGCAGACCAAACTTGTCAAAAGGCTGTGCGACAAGATACGCAAGAATGCTGGAAAAATAATCAAAGCTGAAGAAGTAATGTTGGAGGACGCTGAGGTGGCAGTTATTGCTTACGGCATTACTTCCCGCGCAGCTTTAAGTGCAGTGCGAAAGGCCAGAAAGGAGGGGATAAAAGCGGGGCTGCTTCGTCTAATCACCATTTGGCCCTTCCCAGAAGAACTAGTTGCTGGAATTGCTAAACAGGTTAACGTCATAATTGTTCCTGAAATGAATTATGGACAGCTAGTTCGAGAAGTTGAAAGAATGGCAAAGACGACTCCAGTCTTTCTCTTTTCAAAACTTGGTGAAGAACCCCATCGACCTTCAGAAATTATAGAAGCTATGAGGAGGGCTCTGAAATGACCGAGTCAAACTTGATGTTAGAGCATCCCTTGGCAAAATATTTGAGACAGGAAAGGATGCCACACATTTGGTGCGAAGGCTGTGGAAACGGCGTTCTGCTGAGCAGCTTCTTTGAGGCTCTCGACGAACTTAAGCTGAACTTGGACAAGTTAGTTGTCGTTTCAGGAATCGGATGCATCGGTCGCGCAGCTGGCTATGTCAACGTTGACTCGTTCCACACAACGCACGGTAGAGCCATAGCCTTTGCTACAGGAGTGAAGCTTGCCAATCCAGACTTAAAAGTCGTAGTAATCAGTGGCGACGGCGATCTCTTCGCTATCGGCGGAAATCACTTCATCCACGCTGCCCGTAGAAACGTGGATATCAAAGTTATCTGCGCCAACAACTTCAACTACGGAATGACTGGCGGCCAGTATGGTCCAACTACACCCTTAGACTCATGGACCACAACTACTCCTTACGGAAACATTGAACATCCCTTCAACCTAGTTCATCTAGCTGCAGCATCTGGTGCCGTGTACGTTGCCCGATGGACAACGCTTCAAGTGAGAAGACTAAGAAACTCGATAGAAAAGGCGCTGCAAAAGGAAGGCTTCTCCTTCATTGAAGTCATATCGCCGTGCCCAGAGATTTATGACCGCTACAACAAGCTTGGAACAGCCATTGACGTAATGAAACGGTTTAAGCTGGTGTCCGAAGTTCGGCATGGTTACGATCCTGCAAAAGCAGAAATAACAAAAGACCAAATCATAGTGGGCGAGTTTATCGATATTGAAAAGCCAAGTTATGGCAGGTTATTCCGAGAAATGACTGCTAAGGTGCAGAAAAAACTCAAAGGAGGAAAAGCCAAATGCGAACGGAAATAAGGTTTGCAGGTTTCGGAGGACAAGGCATCATCCGTTCAGGCTTGATACTGTCCATGGCAGCCTGCATTTACAGCGATAAAAACGCAGTGCAAACTCAATCCTATGGACCAGAGTCAAGAGGCGGCAGCTGCAAATCCGAAGTGGTCATAGCAGATGAAGAGATAGACTTTCCAAAAGTAGACAACCCAGATATAGTAGTGATAATGTCACAGGAAGCCTACCACAAATACGTCAGCACCGCAAAGAAAGGTGCAACAATCCTTGTTGACCCTAACAGAGTAACAGATAGAAGCGACCCAGCAAACACAAAAATATATGACATACCGGCAACGAAATTCGCAGAAGAAATGGGTAAAACAATAGTAGCAAACGTGGTTATGCTAGGCGCTCTAACAGCCATCACAAACACAGTCACGCCGGAAGCCATGAAAAAAGCTGTTTTACGGAATGTTCCAAAAGGGACTGAAGAACTGAATATGACGGCCTTTGAAAAAGGCTATGGCTATGGCAAACAACTTCTAAAAAGCCAAGGCAACAGCGAGTAAGCTATTTCTCCAGTCAAAATGGAAAGATTTCAAGGAAAAAGGCTTTTCAAGTAAGTGCCCAACTCGTCAATAGGTGAAAGAAAGTTGAAAGTAGGTATAATATCGGACACGCATGACAATCTGCCTTTAGTCGACAAGGCAATAGAGAGACTCAACCGCGAAAGGGTAAAAATAGTGCTTCACGCAGGCGATTATATTGCGCCCTTCACCGTAGCGCGTTTCAAACAGTTAGAAGCAAAACTAATTGGTGTTTTTGGAAACAACGATGGCGACCATGAACTATTGAAGAAACGATTCGCAGACATTGAAGCGGCGGAGATTCGAGGTAACTTCGCTGAGGTTAAAGTCGATGGGTTGAAAATTGCATTACTGCACGGTGGAGAAGAAGAGCTTTTTCAATCGCTTGTCAACATTGAATGTTATGACGTGGTGGTTTATGGACACTCGCATGAAGCGCGAACGTACAAGAAAGGCAAAACAACAGTAGTTAATCCTGGGGAGGTCTGCGGTTACTTAAGCGGAAAATCTACGATAGCTCTATTGGACACAGTAACTCGAGAAGCGAAGATTGTTCAATTATAGTCAACTCTGCCTTTTTCGTTTGATTTTCTCTACAGTTTTGCTTACCCCTTCCCATCCTTCGACTGTTTTCGAATGAACAATTTCGAAGGCTTCCTTCGACGTCAACAACATATGCTCCTCCCCTGTAGCTGTTCTCGAGAGATACCTCGCAGCCCGCAACACATCACCACTTAGCCGAGAGTCTGCCTGGTCTGCCAGATGACAGATTAATGCTTCAACTGTTCTAGGCCACATCGGTCCTGCTTGACCTCCATGATGAGCACAAACTATGTGAACTAAATCTAGTGGGAAATCTCTTCGAATCAATTCGGCGGTGATGAGAGACAAGTGGTCTAGGCGTTCCCCGATGTGTGAAGTGGAGTAGCCTTCACCTTTCGACTCGTAAGTTAATGGTTTGAAAATGTCGTGCAACACAACGCCTGCCATTACGAGGTCATGGTTCACTTTGCCTCCGTATACTTTCTTGGTAACATCACAGAGTGTTAATGCAATTTTTGCTGTGGCAAGAATGTGCTCAATGAACCCTCCGGGATAGCTGTGGTGGCGGGAGAGACTGGCAGGAGAAATGTTGAGGGGTAGTCCAGAATAAATTGTTCCGCTAATTTCGATTTGCGGGTTTTCAACTATTTCTGCAACTTTTTCTCGAAGCCTTCTGTCCTTTATTTGGTTCAAAACGCGTCTTAGGCGGGAATTCAAAACGTATCACTCTCTTCTCTCTTTGCTTACTCGCTTTTTTTGAATTTTCCGTTTTTCCCTCGCCGCTAAAGCGTGAGCTAGGCGGATGGGTTTTGGAATTCGATAGGTTGGGGTACAGTGCTTGACGATTTCTATGGCTCTTTTCAGCGAGACCATGTGTCCAACGCTGACGTAGACAGGTTTTGTCCCCGTTCTAGTGGTAAGCGCCACTCCCACTACTTCCTCTTTATCTGTTATTGGCGCCCAGTTTGCTTCATTAAATTCACCTATCTTCCCGATCAGTGGGCGCTTCGCTACACCTACAGTTGCTCTGCCAATAACAAGTCCTAAGTGGCTGGCAAGTCCAAGTCTGTGAGGATGCATTATTCCTTGTCCGTCAACGAGGAAAATATCTGGTTGCAAGTGAAGTTTCTTGACAACCGCAAATGCCGGGGGAATTTCTCTAAATGATAATAGTGTTGGAATGTAGGGGAACTTCGTTTTGACGCTGGTTGTTTTTGATTCAACGAGGGAAAGCAAGCTATAGTCAAGGACTACAGTGGCGCCAATTGACAATTCTTTTGTATAAGCTACGTCCACTCCTGCAACATATTGTATTTTATTAGGAAGGGTGTCTCGTCGAATTATGCGTTTTGAGATCTTTGACTGCGCTGCGTGAGCCTTTTTAACAGAAAACGACGTTGAGATTTTTACTCGTTTAGATTTTTGCGAAGACAAGCCATGGCGACCTTACTTTTCTTTTGCACTAATAGTTTTTTCAAGCTTCTTAATTGAGCGCTCGAGCAAGCTTCTCCGTACTTCAATTGTAACGTCTCCGCGGGTGGCTTCTATGATTCTTCTTGCAATGTCAGTTTTTCGTCTTAGCTCAGAAAGAAATCGCAAAGCCTTATCCATGACCATAAGCTCGTCGTGGATGAGCTCCATTGTCTCAAGGCTTTTCTCAGCAACCTTCGTGTCTCCTTTTCTGAGATGATCTAAGGCTCTGCGTCTAAGCTCACCTACAACATCTGCTAATCCAAGCAAATATGAAGTGGATGGAGCACCGATTTTCTTGGGACCGACAAACTTTCCATCTTGCGCCAATTCGAGGAAAATGTGGGCTTCGGTGTATTCTTGAAAAGCGGAATCCACAATGCCTGCATAGAGAAATTTTTGATGAACTGGGGGGATATCATCGAGTTTTGTGAAAAACTTTTTTATCTCCTTTAGCAACTTCTCTGCTTCCCTGAACCGTTCCTTATGCACTAAGAAGATTGCTTGTTTCGAAAGACGGGTTGCCTTTCGCATGGCGTCATAAAGTTCATCTTTGATTTCTTCTCTTTCCCTTAATTCTTTGTCTATTTTGCTCAGAATATTTCTTAGCGACATGTGTACATGCACCAAAATTGCTTTGCAGAGTGATTCGTAAAGGTGTCTTTATAGCCTTTTTGATGCTATCCCAGCTTGATGGGTTTCTCCAGTCTACTTAATAAAACCACTCGGCTATTTCTTGATTCGTCAAGCACCTTGTAACTGGTTTCCTCAGCCAATGAAGCAGCAAAGTCTTGGATTTCCTCATGTAGCGGCGTGTTTGCATATGTTAGTCTCAGCCGTGAAAATCCAACATGCATATAAGCTTTTGGCTCCACGTAAGTGGGACGGGCTTTTTCCACTAGTTTGCCATAGAATTCCGGGTGTTTAAGGTTGAGATGGCGGACTAGAGTTATGCGCATAACGGTGGGACATTTGAAGCTTGGCAGCAAAGCAAGAGTTTCGTTTAACTTCTCCCAAGCATTGGGGATTTGAGGTCGGCAAGTTTCGTAGTAAGTTTTTTTGTCTGGGGCACATGTTGAAATGTAAAGTTGTGTGGGTTCTTCGCTTAATTTAGACAACGCTTCAGGTATTGTCCCGTTTGACACGAGGAATGTTGTGAAGCCTTTTTTGTGGAAGGATTTAATCAAGTCTCCAAGCCGTGGATAGAGTGTTGGTTCTCCAGCTAGGCTTATGGCAGCGTGTCTCGGCGTCAACGCTTCTCTATACTTCTCCTTGTTGGCTTTGGGGTTTGCTTTGTAGCCGCTCAAAAGTCTCATTTGTGCTCTTATACAGCCCTCTACAATGTCTTCAGGCTCATCACAGGTTGGCAACACTGTCTCTTCCCACTTTAATCCTTTGTCTCCGCTTTGAGCCCTCCAACAAAACAGACATCGCATTGTACAGTTAAAGACTGTTGGCGTCATCTGTATGCATTGGTGGGTCTTTATTCCGTAGAATTTTTGTTTGTAACAAGGTTGGTTGTGGATTAATGTGTTGTAGAGCCATCGGCAACGCTTGACAGCTGAGTGCTGGCCTATCATATGATATTTTTGGGTTTTCATCAGTTGAAGGAGTTCTTTTGGAATCTGAGATTGCATTGATAGGGTCCTCAAATTTTCTAGGAGAATCAATCCGTTTTGCGTTAATAAAAATGTGTCTTATTGTTGATGTGCAGATTTCTACGTACGACGTCTTGATATAGAGAGAGCTATGGTGTTTTTCCTTTTAGTTTTTTGATGCGTCTGTGGTACGCTATTGTTATTGATATGACCGATAGAATGGCCGCGGATATTTCACTTCTTCTGAGCCACCAGTGCAATCTGGCGGTGGAAATGCAAAACCTTCGTTGCTAAAGTGATGCGTGCGGCAGTTGTCTGACAGGTTAAGTTTTCGAATTTTAAGTAGTTGAAAGAGTGCTCGTGGAATTGAAGGTTGCTATGCAGCATTTTCTGAAGGATCTGAGCAATTAAAAATATTGGATCACAAATAAGAGTACAGTTAACTTGCAGCCTGCATTTTTATTCCAGAAAACAGTATTCTATGTTTTGGAACTCTTTTGAGAACTTTTCTACATCCTGTTTAACTTTTTTTGGGTCTTCTTTGTCGATGATTGCAGATTTTATGAATTCTGCTATTTTCTCCATCTCAGCTGCCTTCATCCCCCGCCTCGTTACTTCGCAAGTGCCAAGCCTTACTCCACAGTCTGCAATTATGTTTGCCTTCTCAAGCCGCTCAGCCACTTCCTGTCCCTGCTTATAACCTCCATAATCTAATAGAAGTTGATGTGACTTAGTGTAACCAAGACTTGAGGCAATAACTGGAAACCCAAAGTCATCTAGTGCTTTTGCAAGGGCTTGTGCATTGCTAATGACTTGTTCAGCGTAGGTGCTTCCAAACTTTTTCATTTCTGCCAATGCTAGAGTTAGAGCGGCTATTCGATTCCAATGAGCGTTGTCCACAAAAGCTGGAAAAATCTTCTCTTTCATGGTTTCTCCATATTCTTTATCTGCGAGTATTATGCCTCCTTGCGGTCCAAAGAAGGTTTTATGGGTTGAACCGAAAAGCGCTGAAGCGCCCTCTTGAAGTGGGCTTTGGAATTTCCCGCCAGCTATTAACCCCATGACATGTGAGCCATCGAACGCCACGTGTGAACCAACTGCCTGCGCTGCTTTAGCTACTTCAAGAACTGGATGGGGGAAGAGAAAGAGGCTAGCTCCAAAAATCACCACGTCGGGTTTGACTTTGATTATGGTCTCCACAGTTTTTTCAGTCTTTATGTTCATTTTTTCTTTGGAGAAAGGAAAGGCTTTAACTTCTATTCCAAGGACTTTGGGTAACCCTTTTTGCCAAATTCCCGGATACCCGCCATCTTTTGCGGAGACACACATTAAAATGTCACCTTGTTTTGTGAAATTGGCTAAAAAAATCCAGTCTGCTACGTGTCCTGAAAGAGGGCGCAAGTCAGCGGTCTCTGCTTTGAAAAGTTTTTTTTGCGATTTCTTCTCCATTTTTTTCTATTTCATCAACGAAGTGGGTGCCCATGTAGAAATGATTTCGTGCAGTATATCTATGGGCTAGTTCGGAGGAAAGTAAGGAACGAACTTGAGGGCTCATGATGTTTTCTGAAGGGATAAGGTTGATGCATTGTTTCTCACGCCACTGTTCATGTTTTTGCACTAGGTCTAGAATATCCGCAATCATTCGACCTGACCACAAATTCAAGGGTTTGTCGTTCAGATATTTACCGCTTGTGGAAATGTCAAGGAGATTTAGCCTTCTACTTAGTTCTAAGATGTCTGAGTTTAGCGAAAAAGGAAATGATAATATGCTCGGAGAGTGAGAACAGATAAAAGTTTAAAACATCCTCTTTACTAAGAAGTGTCAAACCTTCGTATAGCCATAACATGAGGGAACAACATGCACAGAAAATTTCACTTAAAAAGAGCTCCAACTTTCTTAATAATTCTACTCGTTTCAGCTTTTTTCGCAGCCTTGCCTACACCGAAAGTTTATGCTGAAGTCTCAATAAGTGAACTTTCTAAATACGAAGGGTTTGTCGGGGACCTTCTCAATTTAACTGGGCAAATTAATACAATAAATGGCACCTACGAAATTCTGTTCGATGGAACAACAGTCAAAAGCGGAAATGCAACATTAAGAACCGTAGAGGACGTATTTATAGTTCCAAACAGCACATTTGGCGTCCATCAGGTACAATTGCGAGACGTTCTTAATACCACAGAAAGCACCCCCCCTCTGAACTTCACCGTCAATACAAAATACGTTGTCAGGGCAATAACACCGCAAGCGCCAAAGCAGTTGCAGGAAGGTACAAACATGACTCTTTTAGCTGAGATCACGGGAGGAGACGCAGGCAAAACTACACGTGCGAACATAACTGTGCAGGACCCAGACAATATGACTTATTCATCACTCGAATTTCTCATGCGACCGGATCAACATGGTTATGTCAACATTAGCAAAATATACCCCGTAGACTTTGGAGCGGATGCCCATACTTTCTTCGTCGGTGTCTACAACATGTCACTAGTTGATACGCTTAATGCAACTCTTGCATCAGGAAACTTCACCATAGGATTGACAGATGCCGTGGAGTATCACAGGTTTCAAACAGTCTATATTCAAGCCGCAAATTACACTTCGACCGAGTTCTTAACGATTAAGATAACTCACCCTAACGGAACAGTTGAACTTACGCCAAGTAACGCGTCAGGACCTATTGGGATAATCACCGCAAACTGGACAATTCCCGCAAACGCTAGCATAGGGCTTTACAGAGTTGATGTAAAAGATACAAAACCGCTTGGGACTGAAAAACCAGTGGTGGACAGCCAAAATTTCACAGTTGTTTCGAAGTCCTTTGCTTGCGAGGTTAAAACGTTTAATTTAGACAAAGAGCCTGTGGAGGGCGTTCTGGTTGAGGCGTGGAACGTTACTAGCCCTCCAATCGTGAGAAATGAAACTACAAACGAAGAAGGAGTTACAGTTTTCCTTTTGGAAGCCGCGAATTATACTTTCAAGGCGTTTTGGAATGCCTCGGATGGACCTAAGGCAGAAGTAGGTGAAACATCATGGATAAGTTTAGCTGGAAACCTTACTGGAGGCTCAGCTGTGAACATTACGTGTTCCGTTGCTCACATCAAAGTAGCAGTCAAAGATGTAGAAGGAATGGTACTTCCCTTTGTCGGTATACGCGTAAACTTCACCTATGTCTCGAGATTAGCAGATATTCCCATAACCCCCACTCCACTCTTCTCTGAAACTGACATAACAGGTATAAGCATATTTCAAAACATGTTCACAAACGTTAGCTACACTATACAAGCAAATCGTTATAGCTACATATTCGACACAGCCACAATAAACCTTACATCCACGAGCTGGCTCAACATAACCTGCCCAGCATACGAGCTCATTATAAGCGTTTATGACAGAAACGGCTCGGCGTTGCAGGATGCACAAGTGAAGGTTTATGAATGGAGCATTGGGCTAAGCGGCTTGGTGGGAATAGAAAACACGGGGGCGAATGGAGAAGTTACTTTCAATTCTACTTTTGGAAAGTACACAGTGAATGTGTACAAGGACGAAATACTCTTAAACCAGACAACAATACTCCTTATAAACCAGCCAACTACTCTTGCAGTTTATTGCAAGCTCTACAATCTAACACTTGGCATTAATGTACTGGACTTTTTTGGACAAGGGACACCAAACGCAAACGTTACAATAGAACGTGAAGGAACCGTTCTTTTATCCTTAAATACTGGAGCAGGAGGAGGCGCACAATTTACAAACCTCGTCGGTGGCAACTACAGAATCTTTGTTTACATAGGCGAAAAGACATATGAAATCACTACACTTTATCTTCAAGAGTCGAGAACGATTACATTAAAAATAGGAGGAATCGTGTCAATCGGCGGTTTCATAACAGAAACAAGTCTTTTCATTACTGCAGTCTTCATGTTATTGCTGGTCGCTATTTTTCTGCTTGCCTTCATTTATCGTAGAGTCAAATCAACTCCCAAAAAGGAGTAGCGAATTGGAAAAGTTTATAATACTCAAATGCCTAAGCCATTTTCGTTGAAACGTGAAAACGTCCAAAATTGAATTTTGTATGAAACCACATTAAGGTAGTGTCTATGTTGGGTGAAGTAAAATATTGTTCCCCCCGATGTAATTTGTTCAAATGCGGAAAAAACGCTGTAATCTATAAAGGCAATGATGTCTGGTGTAGGTGGACCGATGAAAAATGCAACGTTGCAAATTGCAACTACGCAACGTGCATTAAACGAAGACTACTGCCGAGCGGTATATGTGGAGAAACCATAAAACGGAAAACAACCGAAAAACGGATGGAAGAAGTTGTTGGACCCCCTGTAAAGCTTCGCGGAAAAACTCTAAGAAAGGTGGGCGAGAAAGAAATTTTCTAAAACCCCCTCTACTGAGACATAAACAGTTAACATTAAACCTTAACCAACCGCAACATATGGCTAGGGTAGTCTCTTTGATCAAGCGAGTAACTTGTCTTGCAGGAGGAATCGGCGCCGCCAAATTTCTTCAAGGTCTCGTTAGAATATTACCACAAGAAAACATAACGATAATTGTCAACACCGGTGATGACATAGAACTTCACGGTTTACACATTTCCCCAGACCCCGACATCATAATGTACACTCTAGCAGGCATTGTGAATGAAGAGAAGGGATGGGGAATACAAAGCGACACGTTCAACTGCCTTAACATGTTTCAAAAATATGGGTTGGAAACATGGTTCAAGCTTGGCGACAAAGACCTTGCTACACACATTTACAGGACACAACTTCTGAAAAACGGCTTCTCCCTAGGCGAAGTTACACAGAAACTCTGCAAATCTCTTGGACTCAAAGTGAATATTCTACCTATGACCAACGGAAAAATTGCCCCACAAATACTTACAAATGTGGGTAAAATGCATTTTGAAGAATACCTTGTGCGAAGAGGGGCAAAAGATAAGGTTCTAGATGTGATTTTCGAAGGCGTCGAGTCGGCACATCCAACTCCAGGAGTTATTGAGTCTATACAAGATGCCAGTGGCATCATAGTATGTCCAAGCAACCCGATAGTAAGCATAGGTCCAATTCTAGCAGTCAAGAAAATCAGAGAGGCTTTGAAGGAAACCACAGCGAAAGTGGTCGCTATAAGCCCAATTGTTGGAGGTGGCACGATAAATGGACCTGCAGACAAATTGATGCGGGGGCTAGGGCTAAAGGCTTCAGCTTACTCTGTTGCTTTCCTATACCGCGACTTTCTTAATGTGTTCATATTGGACGAAGTTGACGAGGTAGAGAAAGAAAATATTGAAAGGCTTGGGATGAAGGCTATCGCAGCTAATACGATCATGCGCTCGTTAGAAGACAAGGTCGAATTGGCGAGACTAGCTTTGGACGCCATTGATCCCACCGCATACTAATCTGTGGAAACCCGCTTTATAACAGGTGGCCTAATTTTCTTCAAAATGCGGTATCCGCAGAAAGTGCATTTGACTCCTCCACCGCGTAGCTCCAACTCTTCAGTGGGCACTTTTGCCCCGCATCTTACGCACTCGTAAACAAGTCCGTCACCTGTTTTTTCAGACATCGTGTTTCGCTCTCTTTAACGATGGGTAGCTAATGTGCAATTTAAATCTATTGACTCTTCCTGAAATCCATTTTTCTGTGCAAATACAGATCGGACTTCTCTCAGTGATTATGGCCTCATTTAAGAACGAAATACATTATTTTTCATAGCTTTGTATGTTGATATTTTTGTTGATCTCGTGCAAAGATGTGTTTCGCAAGCGAAAAATCCAGACAAGAAATTAAAAGGTGTATTCTTATAGAGTAAGGATAGGACAAGTTAAAACGTCTAAAGAAAGTGACTTGGGATGTCGATTATAGAAATAATAACGAGAGCCCTTATGTTCAAGAATAATGAAATTCCCACAGCCTTTACAGAAGGAGAAAAACACGCGTTTCTTCCAAGAGGGTATGTTGAATTCGGAGAATTCGCAGAAACAGCTTTGAAGAGAGAATTAGAAGATGCGCACGCGCAATAGAAAATCAATTGAAGTTATTCTCAAATGCCGATTTGATGTCCCCATAGTTTTAGAGATTCAAGAAAGGGAGATGGATTACGCAATAAACATGATTCAGGGAAAGAAGTATCTTGAAGCGTT
The DNA here is from genome assembly GCA_026014805.1 of Candidatus Bathyarchaeota archaeon. NCBI lineage: Archaea > Thermoproteati > Candidatus Bathyarchaeota > Candidatus Bathyarchaeota archaeon. The sequence goes on from JAOZHR010000022.1 coordinate 19,251, forward strand.
ACTAAATTCGAAACAGAGAGGACGTTTCACAAAAATGGAAGAGAACTAAAATACGCGTACAAAGGTGTAGGTTATGAAGGGCAATTTGAAGGCTATTCTCAGAGGAAAGCTTTCGCCTGAGGAGCTTGCTTTAGTTTACAAATCTTATGATATCATTGGAGACATTGCTGTTATACGTGTTCCAGATAAACTGCTGCCGCTCAACGAAACGATTGCTGAGGCTTTGATGAGACAACACAAACATGTTAAAGCTGTTTGGCGACAGTCAAGCCCCGTTTTCGGGGATTTTAGATTGCGGAAGCTTGAATGGATTGCGGGGAAGAAGAAGACCGAGACTGTTTACAAAGAGCATGGGTGCCTGTTAAAAGTTGATGTAGGAAAATGTTATTTTTCTCCTCGACTTGGTTTTGAAAGAATGCGGATTGCCAACTTAGTTAGGGATAATGAAGTTGTTGTGAACATGTTTGCCGGCGTAGGTTGCTACTCGGTAATAATTGCTAAGCACTCGAAAGCTGCAAAGATCTATTCAATTGACATAAATCCCGTTGCAGTAAAATATATGCGGGAAAACGTTCTGCTGAATAAAATGGTTAACACGGTAATTCCTATAGAAGGAGACGCAAGAACAACAATTGAGGAGATGCTAAAAAATACAGCTGATAGAATTCTAATGCCGCTACCTGAAAAGGCGTACAAATACATCGACTCCGCATTCTTAGCGGTTAAGCTCCAAGGCGGCTGGATTCATTACTACAGTTTTGAACATGCGAAAAAAGAAGAAAATCCTATTGAGAAAGCAAAAACACAAGTTAGAGAAAAGCTAAAGCAACAAAACGTCAACTTCGAATTACCCTTCGGTCGTATAGTGCGACTAACGGGGCCCAACTGGTATCAAATAGCCATCGATATTCAAGTTAAAAAGTAATGTGCAATTATAGCTGTTGGATCAGAAGACGTCAAAGCCTTTTGGGGCCAGATAGACGTCTGTTTATGATGTTTATGCAGCCCAAAAGGGGGTTGTCTTCTTTCTCATTAATTCAACATACCCTTTCAGAACTTCAAGCTCCTCAGCTGTCAAGCGGTCTTGAAACTTTGTCAGCAGAGCTCTGGCGTGATTTTCTGGAACCCGAACATAAAGAACATCTTTTTCGTTAATATGGCGTCCAACAACAGGTTTATCCAGAGAAACAGCCACTTGCATACCAACTACAGCCTCAGAAACCGCCTTTCCCCGATCTTGAATCTGTATGATCTCTCCCACATCCTCCCCATCTTCTTTAACAAGGACAACCCTTGGTTCTATTCGGCCCGCTAGAACTTCCACTCCTACAATGGCAGGTTTCGCTTTTCTGAAAATGTATCCTAGCAATATTCGGATTTTGCCTGGCTTAGCGAGGCTGTCAAACTCTTCAAGAGATAGTTTGTCGCGTTCATTCTGTAGCCACTCCACAAACTCGTCTATTAGATGGTAGATTACGTTGTGTTGAAAGATTTTGACTCTCCGATCTTTAGCTTCTTCTTCAGCATCAGGCAATACTTTTACATTAAACGCTAAAATAGTTCCAAAAAGCGGCTCGTGCTCTTTTACAACGTTGGCTTCTACAACATCACGTTTCGACACATCGCCGACATCTGCTAGTCGTATAGGAATATTTTCCCGTTTCAAACTCTCTGCGATAGCTTCCAAAGAACCCAATGCATCAGTCTTCAACACAATACCTTCAACGTCTGTTGCAATCTTTACCTTCTCAACTTCCTCAGAGACCATCCTGACAAACTCTTCAATCCGTTCTTCCGAAGGTATAACATACAACGGAGCTCCAGCCAAGGCCGTATCTAAATCTGGGGCAGCTATCTTTATCCCCGATGCAGCAGAAACAGAATCCACCGAAGAAAACTTGTCGCGAGGATCCATTATTTCATCCAAAGACTTAGGCAAGAGAACCGCACGAACTTTCGTCACAATCGGCTTCCCCTTGCCTCCAATCACAATTGTATCTCCTTTCCGAAGAATCCCATCATAAACAACAGCATTAACAGTCATTCCAAGCCCCGCTTCTTCCATTACTTCCAAGATCGTTCCTTTCCCAGGGCCTTCCGTTACCTGCAGTTGTGTCTTAAGATACTGTTGCGTTAACCCCACAAGAACCGAAAGAAGTTCCGGAATTCCTTCCCCTGTTTTTGCGCTAACGGGCACAAGGGCAATTGTTCGCGTGAAATCTTTTATTCTATCGAAACGTTCAGACTGAAAGTCTAACGTGGAGAAAGTGCGCATAATTGTATAAAGACGATTGTCAAGGTCTTCGCGTACATAGCGGTCTTGGGACTGATAGGATTTCAAAAAGAGTTTTTTATGATGAGAAATCCATCCTGGTATGCGGTCAATTTTATTTACAGCAACCAGAAATGGCGTCTTTCTAGCCTTTAAAATGTCCAGAGACTCGTAGGTTTGGGTTTCAAAGCCCTTTAATACGTCAATTACTAGAATGGCGATATCGGCGGCGCCTCCGCCTCGCTTTCTAAGGTTAGCAAAAGCCTCATGTCCAGGAGTGTCAATTACCAGAAGACCGGGAATCTGAATTTTTCCCTTCAATCGATCTAGTAATGAACCACATATCTCCATAAGTGTGTCTAGAGGGAAGAAACTTGCGCCAATGTGTTGGGTTATGCCGCCTGCTTCGCGTGCTTGGACACTGCTTTTTCTAATATTGTCTAGCAAAAGAGTCTTTCCAGTGTCAACGTGTCCTAGCACGCAAACTATAGGTTGTCTTGTTGGCATAGTGTTTCCCAATATTGATTTTTTTCAGGCTCACTCTGAAAGCCTCATAAAAATGATGTCTCTTTGATATAAACTATTTTGCTTAACGATGTTTCTACAGCCACTTTTTAATGCAACTGTTCTCTAAACGAAAATCGTGATGATACTTTTTGTGGGTTGAGAAAAAAGACAAGATTTCGCTGTTTCTGCTCACTATGCAGCTAAGAAAGGTGTGGAAAATGTGCCTAGCTTTCTAAGCAGATGCGACGCCGGAAAGTTCTATATGTTCTAGAACCAAATGATGGCATCAAATCATGTGTTTTCTTCCCCATTGGCACAGATGCTGTTCGAGGAAATATCATGAAAGGCAATTTGGAGGATATTTGGAACGACGACGAAATGTTTTGGAAGCTTAGAACAAGAGAAAATTTTGAATCATCTGAAGTGGAAGAACGTTAGTTGGATGTGGAATCTGCAAAGATAAGCACATTTGCGGGGGTTGCCGCGCTCGTTCCTATAGCTATTTCAACGGCGACCTTGACGGTCCAGACATTACTTGTATTGATACTAAAGAAACTTGGGAAAGAATTGTCAGTGCTCTCTTAGTTACACCGATAACGTCTTAGCTCTAAGCTTTACCTTTTTCCTCTTTGCCGAAATATTTTGTCCATCTCAGTTTTCTTGAATCTCTACCCAGTTTCAAGCTGTTTTTGCGGCATTTGCTTGAACAGAACCATAGAATAGTGCCGTCATTTTTAACATACATTTGACCAACGCCTTGCTGAAATTCATGTCCACAGAAGGAGCATGGCCTTGATTTCGGCATTTGTAATGTCTCCAGTTTTCTCTTTTCAACGCCGCATTTTTCTTGCTTCGCGTTCCGTTTCTCTCAGCATCAATACATCTTCAACTCGAATGGGGCCTTTGACATTTCGAGTAATTATGCGCCCTTTGTCTTTGCCTTCGAGTATGCGCACTCGTACTTGTGTTATTTCACCGGTTGAGCTTGTGCGACCTATGACTTGGATGACTTCGGCAGGAATGTGTTCTAACCCTTCTGTTTTCTTCTCTTCTCTTCTGCTCATTTTACCGTTTGCCTCGTTGAAGTCCCTCGATTCTGCTGACTATTTCCTTGACGAGATTTGCAGCGTCTCCTTCTTTAAGAATACATACAGATGCAGATGGGACGTCGATGCCTACAGCTGCGCCTATTTTCTTTTTTGTCGGAACGAATATGAATGGAATTTTTCTTTCTTCGCAAAGGATGGGAAGATGGGCAACGACTTCTGGGGGTTCAACATCTTCCGCGATGACTACTAGTTTTGCAATGCCGCGTTCAATAGCTTTTGTTGTTTCGTTTGTTCCTTTTCTGACTTGGCCTGTTTGAGTTGCGATTTGCAGGGCTTCATAGGCCGCATCTGAGACTTCTGTTGGGGTTTCAAATTTTACATAGAATGGTTTGGACATTAGCCTTCACCCTTTTCATGTTGCAGAGCTTATTCAGCATCTCCCATTTATAAGGTTTAGTTATTTTGTGCGTATGGTAGTGCGGCTTAAAGCATATAAGTTTTGGACTAAATGGGGTGTTTTGGCGGTGTGTTGTGTTTCTTATCGAGTTTGAGAATTGCTTTCAGCAGATTTGTGAAAAGCTTTACTCCTGTAACGTTAACTATTGGAAGATTTACCCCTTTTTCAACTTCGTAAAATTTTTTGTATTTCGGAAATTCCGTATAACAGACTTGGCTGATTGGGAACTCACGCTTGGCTATTTCGTGTTCGAAAGCTTTTTCGTAAACTTCAGCGCATATAAGATGTCCGTCTATCCAAAACAAACGATTTATGCTATAGGTTGATGCACACCAGATAAGATCGTCTAATGGGCGTTTGTCAAGTCCCAATACAACAACTTTCTTTGTAGGTGCGATTTTTACCGTCAAAATGCTTTTCTACTCCTTAAATGGTGTGTTTAGAACTTTCTTTACCTTTTTGCTGATTATAGGTCCGAGACCATGCACGTCTTTTGCCCAACCATCCACATTAATTAGAGCGTTTATGGGAGTTTGGTAAGATTTAAGAATAGCTAACGCTTTTTCGCGACCGATATTTGGAAGACTTGCAATGAGGTAAAGCTGTGCATCAGCCAACGTTGCGATTTTCTTTGCAGCATGTACCACGGGAATCCGCTTTTCAATTATTTGTTCTTGTTTAGCAGCAGTGTACAGAAAGTCAACTGTTTCCTTATAGTTTGAAGTATGAACCAACGCAATTCCCTGTTTTGCCAAAGCAAACATGGCGCCCCAAACTGCTGACGGGTTGATGCGGGTGAACTTGTAAATTATCGGCAGATATCCCTCAAGCAGAACAATGGCGGTTGGATACAGTTCTTTTAACCCAAAAAGCTGGTCAAATAAGTAGCGGCGTGTTAGAGTATACACGAAGTCATGGACTGTTTTTCGCTCGACAGCGCAACGGTCTGAGAGAATATAATCGCCTTTTGGCAGCGGAAGGCTTTGAACTTTGGCTCCCCGTTCTACCAATCCTTTGACGATTTTTGAAGCGCTACTTGCTTCGCGGCTGTCAACTATTATCATAGGTTGCGGTTCTTTTTTCGGCTCTCTAATATACGGCACTAGTGTTTCGGTTCCAGACATTCTCTCAACTCAATTGTAAATAATAATCAAAAGTGTGTTCACTGACTAATAAAATGTTGAGAAGAATTAGTGTTGTGCTTTCTGTGAAAAAAGAAAAAAAAGAGGAGTTTACAGTTTTAAGGGCCTTTCTTTGTGATTTCCTTGATTACACCCGCAGCGACTGTAGTGCCCATGTCTCGCACCGCAAATCGTCCCAACTCTGGAAAGTCGTTGTAAGTCTCTACAGCGATTGGATGTAGAGGTTCCATACGGACAATGGCGCCGTCTCCTGTCTTTAGGAATGCTGGTTTTTCTTCAACTGTCTGACCGGTTCGAGGGTCAATTTTTTTGATGAGCTCGGTGAATCGACATGCGACTTGTCCTGTGTGGTAGTGAAGGACAGGTGTGTAGCCAGCTGCAACTGCGGTGGGATGGTAGATTACTATAATTTGTCCAATGAACTCTTTGGCGACGCTTGGTGGACTGTCTGGATGCCCGCATACGTCTCCTCGGTGCACGTCATTTCTTGATATGCCCCTCACGTTAAAGCCTATGTTATCTCCTGGCTCAGCTTTAGGGACCCTTGTGTGATGCGTTTCCATAGATTTAACTTCTGCCTTAACGTTCGATGGCATAAAGATAACGGCGTCACCTTCTTTTATGACTCCTGTCTCAACGCGTCCTACTGGTACTGTGCCTACACCTGTAATCGTGTAAATATCTTGCACTGGTAAACGTAAGGGTTTATCAAGTGGTTTTGGTGGAACGTCGAAACCGTCTAAAGCCTCAAAGAGTGTTGGTCCTTTGTACCAAGGCATTTTGTCGCTTTTCTCGACTAAGTTGTCCCCTGTCCAGCCAGATGTTGGTACAAATGGGACTTTCTCAACTTTGAAGCCAACCATTTTAAGCATGCGACCGATCTCACTTTTGATTTCTTCGTAGCGCTCTTGGCTCCAGTTAACTGTTTGATCATCCATTTTGTTAACTGCTACTATCAGCTGATGACAACCTAGTGTGAAGGCTAGGAAGCCGTGTTCTCGTGTCTGTCCGCCTGGACCGATGCCCGCTTCGAATTCCCCCCTCTTCGCCGAAACAAACAGTATTGCAGCGTCAGATTGACTTGCACCTGTGACCATGTTTTTGACGAAGTCTCTGTGACCTGGAGCGTCAATGACTGTGAAGAAGTATTTCTTGGTTTCAAATTTGAGGAATCTGAGGTCGATAGTTAAGCCTCTCTCTCGTTCTTCTTTAAGGTTGTCGAGGACCCATGCAAACTTGAAAGTTTCTTTGCCCAATTTTCTTGCTTCTTCTTCGTAAGATTTCATTACCCTATCGTCGATGGCTCCGGCTTTATAGAGCAGGTGTCCAGTGGTTGTGGATTTTCCATGGTCAACGTGACCGATAATGATTAGGTTTAGGTGTGGTTTCTCTGATTTGCTCATTTTTTCTCCTCCATATATTGTTTTTACTTCCTCTAATTTATTGGTGAAATTCGATTTACACCACTGTTCTTTCGGCAATATTAAGTTTACTTTCTCACAACCAGCAACTCCAATAATATTTGCGAGTTGGGGGATGCCGAACAACACAAACGTTAGAAACCCACTTCTTTTAAATACATAGATATTGCTTTGCCTTTCTATGTGAAGGAGTAAAGGTGTAATGCCCACAAATTTGCCTCCGGAAGCGAAAAAGAAATGGGACGAGGCTTCGATGGTCAGAAACCCTGGAGAGAAGCTTCAACTCCTGCAAGAGTTTCTGAGCTTGGTTCCTAAACACAAGGGTACTGGAAGACTTCGTGCGCAAATTAAAACGAAAATGGCTACGTTGCGGAGAGAAGTAGAAGAGGCAAAACACAGAAAAGTCGGTGTGCGAGGACCGAAGTTTTTTATTGAGAAAGAAGGAGCTGCTCAGATTGTTGTTTTAGGGCAAACGAAAGTAGGGCGAAGTAGTCTTCTAGCTTCTGTTACAAACGCGAAGGTTGAAGTCTCTGATTATTTTTTCACGACACAGGAACCGGTTCCTGGTATGCTTCCTTTTGAAGACCTTCAAATTCAAATTGTTGAGGCCCCAGCAATGATTAGAGGTGCTGCAGAGGGAAAAGCGTGGGGACAAAAAACATTGGCGTTAGCGCGGAATGCTGATGGTTTAATTTTGATGGTTGACTTAGTCAAAGATCCTTGTGGGCAGTTTTCTTTTATCTTGAATGAACTTGACAACGTACGTATTCTTGTTAAAAGACCTAGTGCCAGGGTAGAAGTAGAACGGAGACATATGGGGGTTGGCCTAAGAATTTTCGTAATCGGCAAACTTGTCGATTGCACTCTCAAAGATGTTGAGACGTTGCTGAAGAGTTATAGAATTTCCAATGCCATTGTAAAAATATATGGCAATGCCACGCTTGACGATGTTGAAGACTCGATTTTTGAGAGCGTTGTGTTTCGTCCAGCAATCATAGTAGCAAATAAGTTCGATGTTGAAGGAGCCGTAGAAAGTTTGAGCAGATTGAAAAAGTTTGTTGGCGGTCGCCTTAATGTAATTCCAGTATCCTGCAAAACGGGGTTCGGATTGAAAAGGCTTGGTGTAGAACTGTTTAATTCGCTTGAAATAATCCGTGTTTATACTAAAGAGCCAAACAGCAAGAAGCCCTCTCCGGCACCATTTATTTTGAAGAAAAATTCTACAGTTGCGGAATTGGCGAAGCAGATTCATAGCGACTTTTATAGTCGCTTTTCTTTTGCAAAAGTGTGGTCGAAACGACTTCCATTTAGCCCTCAGAAGGTTGGTTTGTCTTTTGTTTTAGATGATAAGGATATTGTAGAAATGCATGTGCGATAGTTTATCTTGAAGCCATGGCGATTCTTTCCATTTCGTTATGTTTAGATACTGCGTAGCTTTTTATATCATTATTTGCTGCCAGAATAAGTTCTTCCGCTATGCATTCTTCTAGTGTGCGAGGATTACCAAAGGTTGATTTTCGAGCGCCTTCAGACAATAAACGAAGAGCAATGTCTACTCTTCTTTGCGGTGCGACGTCAACAGCCATGTGGTAAGCTGTACCGCCGTACCTGATTCTGGTTGTGTCTTCGCAGGGAGCAGAATTCTCAATGGCTTTTACGAGGACTTCAACTGGGTTTCTTCCCGTTTGCAGGTGGATAATTTCAAACGCGTTTTTCAACGTGTTTATTGCTCTTACTTTCTTACCCGCGTGTTTTCCTGGTCTCATTAAGTTATTTATGAATCTTTCAACAATGTTCACTGCTGCCTTGTGAAACCTGTGATGCTCATGTCTCCCCATGCTGTGGGGGACAAAGACTGGTGTAATAGAGACGTATTTTTTTAGACTAGGATCTTGTAGCTGAATTTCTTGAAAGCTCCATTTTCCGAAAAGCTTTATTTCCTGTGCTTGTTTGCTCATTTTTTGCCACTTTCTTTCAGCGCATTGGTTTCTCTTTTCTACCGTATACAAGTTCGTTTAGAGACACACCGTTGACCATGATGACTTTCCATCTTACACCTGGGATGTCGCCCATGCTTCCTCCTCGGGAGCCTCCGATGCCTTCAACTATCACTTCGTCATGTTCGTCTACTACGTTTAGGGCTCCGTCGCCTGGTAGAAAGGCTGTTATGGATCTGCCGTTCTTGATAAGTTGTGTTCTTACGCATTTCCTGATGGCGCTGTTGGGTTGTTTGCTTTCAATCCCAACTTTCTCTAGCACAATTCCCCGTGCCATAGGTGCACCTTGTAGAGGGTCGGCTTTGACATCTAGTCTAAGCATTCGCCGTTTGTAGTAGCGGTCGCTCCAACGGAACTTCTTCCTTTTCTTAACTAGCTGTCTTGCGGCGAATTCACCTGTTGGCGACTTTGAACCCATGCTTCAGATCATCTCGCTACGATAAACCACATTTCTAATATTTAAACTGTCATATGGAAGAATTTCGCTAATATAGGAAGTCTACTTTGGTTTCCTGTAGATTTTAACGCCGTCTCTTTCTGTGACATACTCGAATCCAGCCTCAATCAGTTCCCTGTCTTCCTTCACTCCAGTTGAAACACGTGTCGTGTAGTCGTCGGTTTCAAAGCTCACAAGCTGCGTGTAAAGTATAGTGTTGTTGATGTTCTTGTGCCCCAGTAGCTTCATTACGTGAAGGATGTCCTTCGTTTTGTGGTATTCCCTAGTCGCTTTCCAATGACGAAACGTGTGAAGATGGATCTGTATGATTCTTGGGTTTTTCAGTTTAAATGCAATTCTCTTACGCTGTGCATTTATGTTTCGCCGCATACTATCCAGCAGAGCCCCTTTTTTCTCTGCGCTGAAGATCCAGTTGCGAACAAGAGTCCGCAATTGCCTTCAAGACGAGTATTGTCGATAAAAAAAGTGCATGTGGAGCTGTCTTCACACTAAAACGCTTACTTGTTTGTTGCTAAAATCCCTAAGCAGATCTGCTTAATTCAGCTAACAGCGCACTTTTCAGCTTCTTCGGCTTAGTCTTCACTATATTGACATGTAGGGCTTCATGAAAACTGAGAAATTTCCTCAGTGTAGATACTAATTCAACAACAAAGTCTTCTTCAAAGCGTCCTTCCTCTAATACCAAAGAATTAACGATCATCGTTTTGTTCACCCTGTCCAATTTCGGATCAATTCTTCCAACAAATTTCGAACCACAAAGGATAGGCAAGACGTAGTAACCATATTGCCTCTTCTCCGGAATCTTATAGATTTCCCACGCGTAAGTGAAACCGAAAATTTCGGAGATCATTCTCCGGTTCCAGATGAGGTTATCAAGGGGGGAAATGAAATGAATTTTTTCTTCAATGGAAGAATCTTCTGCGACCTCGAGTGTGCCTAAATATCTTTCTAGAACGTAGTAGACATGCTTGACACCTTCTACTTTTACTGGACAGATCTTTCTATCCTTGACCATTTCTTCTATTGTTGCCTTGCGTTGTGGAGATTTTAATGTATGCCAGCCAAATCTCCAGTCACGTGTATCAACGAAACCGTAAGCCCTCATGTATTTCTCAATCATGAATCGGTCATATTCCTCTCTGGTAGGTATCTCAACGTTCAAGTTCTTAGGTAGGATGTGCTCCATCAAATCGTAGTATCGACGATTCCCATCCACGTGATGAATCATTACCTCTCCACAATCCCAAAGCAAGTTCAAAACACGTTTTGCAGCTTTGCGCCCCACTTTTTCAAAATCCTTTGCACACAATGGGCCATTAGCTTCGATAGTTGATAATACATGACGAACTACATCTTTAAGTTCTTCTCGCCTAGCTTTCAAACGTTCATAGAACGGCGAGTGAAACTCCATATAATTTCGCATTCGATAGTCAAAATATCGGAACTCCTCCATGGGAATGATTGATTTCTCGTTGCACCAATATTCGAACACAGCTTTGTCTTTGTAGAGTAACGTGTCTAAATATGAGAGCTTATAGTCGCTTACTCTGTTATAGAGAACTAGGTGATGGTTGCGGTGGACAACACGGACGGGATCAATTTGGACACATTCCAGCCGCCTGATTGCCTCCAACGTTCCATTTTTTCCTTCACCGTGCTGAAATCTCTGCCTAGTGATGAGAAATCTTCTCGCAGTCTCCTTTGAAACCGTCATCAGCTTCATCTTGTTCCCTTTCTGTCTTTGTTAACTCTTCGGAGTTGAACTCGTTGTCATGCCAATATTATACACATACGAATAAAAATGTCTGCAAAAGACCCTCAAAAAACCCCAGAGTTATTCTGTCAGTTGCAGCGCTATTTTTTCACCTGAACGACTATAAACCACCACGTTTTCTATTCCAGCAAATGGATATGCCACTATCATTATTATTCTACCAAAAGAATGGTTCAAATCTCCTACCGAAGGCTTTGCCACGCCTGACGGGTGCGAGTGAACACTTCCCATAAGCGAAAAGTCCATTGGAAGCATATATGCAGGAAAGCTTGAAAACCCTCTGCCATGAGTAGCCAACGGAGGAATTACAAGGTCTGTTATTTCAATTCTACCTCTTTTAGCCTTACCACGTAAAAGAAGAATCGTTTCCCGAGGATACACGGCTCTTGCACACTCTAAAATTGCATCTAGCAATTTCCGCCCAATCGCAACTTCCGCTATCATTACGACCAGCAAACCAAAAATATCTCATCCACATTTATATCCATCGCTTGAACATTTAAAAAGGCTGAGCAAAAATGTCTCCTTGGCGCCTGCTAAAACCCGAAACAGACAATGCCTTCGTTAACATGGCGGTTGACGAGGCCATACTGCGGGCGAGAATCGAAGAAAAAGTACCTAATACTTTACGTTTTTTTCGTTGGCGTCCTTCAGCCGTGTCTATTGGGCGTTTTCAGAACGTTTACGACGCAGTTGACTTGGAAAACTGCAGAATCCACGGCGTGGATGTGGTTAGGCGTATATCCGGAGGCGGCGCGGTTTATCATGACTCTGAAGACGAAATCACCTACAGTGTTATCGTGAAACAGGAGGATTTAGGAACGGATGACGTCGCAGAAGCGTACATCCAAATTTGCAGCGGACTAATTGAAGCAGCTCACATTCTAGGCGTAGACGCTGAATACAACAAAGGCAATGTCAAACAATGTCCTAACATAACCGTTAAAGAGCGGAAGATTTCTGGAAGCGCTCAGGCACATAAAAGAGGTGTAATTCTTCAACACGGTACTCTCTTGATGAACGTTGACTTGCAGAAAATGTTCACATTTCTCAAAGTTCCTTGGGCAAACACCCGTGGAGACTTGATAAATATTGCTACGAGAAAAATTACGTCGGTTGCAGATGAGTTAGGCAGCTGTGTAGCCGTCGACCGAGCTTGTGAAGCGTTGACCAGAGGATTTGAAAAAGTTCTCGGCATAAAGCTTGTAGAAGGCATCCTGACCGATTATGAGTTAAATCTTGCTCAGAGACTAGAAGAAGAAAAGCTTGCAACTTATGAGTGGAATTTTGAAGGTAAGACTAACCTCTTAAGCTCCAAACCAGTCAGTTAGCTTCGTATCTTGTTCCAACGTCATGTCCATTGGCTTAAAGGTTTGTTCAAGAGCCGTCGTTAAATTGCGGATATAATCCTCTGCATTAATCTCTGCCAAACTCCTTACATGACTAACGGGTTTCACTGTGAACGTTTTATCTCTGTAGTTGAAGGGCTTAACCTTTATGAAATGAACAGTGTCTCGGCGGCTTAGCTTTTCCCCAGCGTTAATGAGCTGTAAGGCACATTGATAAGGCTGAGGCATAATCTTTGTTGCACTGGCTCTTTCAACAGGATCATAATACAGTTGCACAGAATGGACAAGGTCTTCAAGTTCCACATCGCGTTCCCGCAGCTTCTTTATCGCGTTGTGGACTAGGGCAACAATTTCCTTTTTCGCCAAAGAATATTGTTCCATGCTCTTCACTTCGCTAAGCACTTTTACACAGTCGCGAAAAACTTGTTGAATGAATTTTGGTGCGTTGGATTTTATCGCTGTCAGGCCTTTCAAGTCGGGGATTCCGTTTTTTGTTATGCCTAAATATGATTTTTTTGCTTTTGACAATACGCAGAGAGCGTAGCGTTTTTCTATGGCCAAGTCAAGATTCAGCTTTTTTTTAACGGTGTCAATTAGGCTTTGCACCTGTCGCGGTGACGGTTTGTCTAGGAAAATGGAGTCGGTGTCGCCATAAGTTGGATGCATTCCGTTTTCTCTTGCAATTTTCCATGTAGTCTGCAGTGCCCATCGCCCATAGCCTGTTATGGATTCTGCAAGTGGGGGGCATGCAACTCCATGGATGCGAACGGTCACGCCATAGCTGGAAACACTTATCAGTTTAAGTAGCTTCGATGCAGCCTTTGCTAACTGTCTCTCCTGCTCTGAGATGGAAGTATCATTGGACAGGGGTTTGAACCAACGGATTCGGAGATCCTTCAATGCTCCTATCAGTAGCGAATAGAAGCCTTTCCGTTTCGTACAAACATGATGCTCTATTTCAGAAATTTTGTTGGCTTTGCATTCTTCGTGGGGACAATTAACTGTCTCGTATGAGAGGTTGTAGCTGTCTATACAGCTGGGGTATAGGCTCTCAAAATCGCAGACAACCGTGTCGAAATATATCCCTGCTTCTGGTTCAATTGTGAGGGCGCCAGGAACTTGGTGTGTTTCAAAGCCTCTTCGCAGTTCTTCGGATGTAGGGATGAGAACATTGTTGTTGCGAAGATGCGTGTAAATCATAGATTTTATCCAGTCGCTTACTCTTCGGCTAGCGTAAGCTTCTGGAATGGGAATATTGGCTATTCTTGCAAGCAAGAAAGCGAGGTAGATTTGTTCTGTAGCATCTTCCTGCCTTTTCTCACCACCCAACAGATCCATATTGATTTTTGGAACTGGTTGATGACAGAGGTTGAACCATTTCTCAATCTGTGCATATTTCGGCGGGGTTGTCTGTCTTTCTTGTGCAAAAGCTTTGTCAAATTTTTGTTTCAAGTCCCGCTGAACAGTTTTAGCCACTACAAAATTGTCCCCTTGTTGGATGTAGGGGGCGCCAAACACTAGACCATTGTCGTAAATGTAGCTTCGACTGTACTCGATTTCACTTTCCCAGACATTCCTAAACTGGTTAATTAGCTTCTTAAGGAATGTTGGAGTCCAAGCCCTTACTTTTGCGAGTTGCACTATTTCGTCAGTGAACAAGTTTAGTTTCTTAACAAGCTCCACTTCGCCTTGAATACTCGCTACTGCTTCTTCCTCTTCTTTTGACAAAGGACAAGTTGCCAAGAAGTAAGGTTTATACTTGCTAGTGCTAAACTCTCTAATTTCTCCGCTAGACGAATCATAAAACTCAAGCTTAATCTCTCGGTTTGTATCTGTGAACTTTACATTCCACAGGAATAGCATCTTGTTCCTAACAACTGTCTAAGATGTTCTTAATAAAAAACTCGTATGAAGAATGTTGCACTGCAGAAAAACAAAGTGCTTCTAACTCCTCCAATAGTTAGAGGAAGTGTGATAGTTTCTGCGTAAGTCTTTTAAGCAAATCAACAAAAAGAGCATTTGAAGAAAGGAGATGTTTTGCATGAAGAAAAAGTTGATGGATATTCTGGCTTGCCCCATCGACAAATACCATCCACTCGAGCTTCACGTTTTTGAGGAGAAAGAAGAAATCATTGAAGGATTAATCGTTTGTCCAAAATGTCTGCGCTGGTACCCGATCCGCGACGAGATTCCCGAAATGTTGCCAGACGAACTTCGCGATGAAAAAGACGAACTGCCCTTCTTGAAAAAGTGGAAAAGCAAAATTTCCAAAAAAATCCTTACAGAAGGCAAACCGTTCAATTTGGAAGCAAAAATCAGAAAGAAAGACTAGTCACGTTTTGTTAAACTTCAATTTTATTGCGCTGCCTTTTTTAGAGGATTTTATGGCAGCTTCAGCGATTACTAAGGCCTTTAACCCGTCGACACCTGTGACCTCCGGCTCTTTATCTTTAAGTATGCTTCTTGCAAAATGCTGCAACTCCAGTTTTAATGGTTCTTTCCATTCATATCGTGGCTTCAATGTCTCTTCTAGAGTTTCCACGGTTATTTCTTGCGTGAGATAATTGAGTGACAATATCGCGTCGCTGCCCGTGAGCGTCAAATTTCTAATTTTGTCAGGTGTCAACCAGTTTGCTTCAATAAAAGCTGTTTTTCCACGCTTAAACGTGAGCATTATCTGGGCGTAATCTTCAAATTTTGTGTGCTTCAGGTTTCCAACTCTTGCATAAACCGTTGTCGGGTCTTCTTCAAAGATTTTCCGCATAATGTCTATTTCGTGAATTGCATAGTCTTTCACAACTCCTACATCGCCTATTCTTTCAGGCCACCGTGAAACCCGTTTAGCGGTAGCTGAGACAAGTTCGCCGATCTCTCCTTTTTTCAAAGCATCTTTGGCTCGTTGGATACCTGGGTTGAATCTTTCTATGAAACCCACCATCAAGTGTCTATCTTTTTGTTTTGCGAAGTCTACAATTTTTCTTGCTTCTCTGATTGTGCTGGCTAATGGCTTCTCAACCAGTGCATGCTTTTCCGCTTTCAACGTTCTCATAGCCTCGGTTGCGTGGGCTGTTGTCCATGTACAGATGCTAACTGCTTCAACGTCTTCTCGTTTAAGCAATTTTCGACTGTCGCTGTACACTTCGGCGCCGTATTGTTCAGCAATGGCTTTTGCTCTTTCTACATTAACGTCACAAACTGCTACGAGTTCAGTCTCTGAGAGTTCACTGAACACTCTAGCGTGATTTTTACCCCAGAAACCTACGCCGATAACTGCAACGCCAAGTTGCTTGTTCATTTTGTCCAAACTCCCCTTCCTAAGCCACGATACACAAATCCATATTTCTCTGCTTTTAATGGATCTATTACATGACTGATGTCCACTATTGCTGGCGATTTTTTGGCCAAGAACTTGATTTTTTTAAGGTTCAACCGCTCAAATTTGGAATGCCCTACTAGAATGATTATGCAATCCGTTTTTTCAACAACTTTGAATAATTTTTCGGCTTCAAAGCCAAGCTCCGTCAGCTCTTTTTTTGAAAAGAACGGGTCATAAATCTGCACTATCCTCACCTTCTTTTTGAGGAGATTAATAATGTTCCTTGTCAGTGTTCTAGGTGGTTCTTTGACGTTTGGATGTTGGGAAATCCCTAGAACTGAAATTTTTGCTCTTCTAACCGTTTTGCCGCAAACTTTCAAAGCGTCTTTTGCCAAGCGGAACGTGTAATCAGCAATTTCTTCATTTATCTTTCTAGCTAAATGCGTCAGGCGGAGGTTCAAGTTAATGTTTTCGGCTTCTTCATAGAGCAAGAAAAAGTCACTCCGCGCCGAACTATTCAAGACGCCAGGAAAGGGCAGATGGAATGTGTCACTTTTGTTGGCAACTTTCAAGATTTCAAGAAAGTCTATTCTAAGCCTTTCGCACAAGAATGCAAGCTCATTCGCTAAAGCTTGACTGGCCTCGTTACTTGCGTTTTGGAAAAGATTTACTGCCTCGGCGGTTTTCATGCTGCTGACTTCTATAATATTCGACTTGGTTATTCTACCTAAGACAAGATTTGCTATTCTAAGGCTTGATTCATCAATAGCGCCTACGACTCTCGAGAAGTTAGAAACTCTGCTTAATGGTTCCAGCGAATTCCCTTGAATGGGACTACAAGCCAAACCAAAATCTATGCCAGCCTTTAATCCAGATGTTTTTTCTAAAACCTCTCGCATAGAACCTTCAACTATTCCAGGTCCTGTGGAGCAGACAAACAGAACCAAAGAATCTTTCTGCAGCCCCATTCCTACCTCTCTGCACATTTTTTCTAATAGCGAATAGTCTGGCTTTTTCTTTCGGTCAACTGCCGTTTGAACGGCGATAACAATGATGTCACTTTCAGATGCGGCCTTTCTAGCATTAGAAGATGCAGTGAAAATCGCTTCTTTCATGTATCTTTCTAATGCGCGATAGGCTTCCTTTAAAAATAGAGTTTGCCCCTTCTTTAGCAATTCAAGGGCATGCGGATTTGTGTTTACGCCTATTACTCTGAACCCTGCGTCTGCAAAAAGACAAGCATAAGGCACGCCTATTTTGCTGCATTCGATGACGCTGACTGTGTAGTTTCCGCATTTTTCGAAACTGTCAACATCTTCTTTGTTAATGTTCATTATGCTGGACATTTTTTCACTTCTGTGGTGTTTATCCGGCTGGGCATTTTGTGGTTTGAAAGCTTGTCTTGAGTTTAAGGGCTTATGATTTGTTGCAGTTTTCGCTTATATTCTTTAACCAATATGTACGCTCTTTCTTTTGTCTCTGCTTCGGCGTAAAATCGGTATATGGGTTCGGTTCCGCTTGGTCTTATGAGGATGGAGCTTTTTTTTGGTAACCATAATTTTACGCCATCGATGGTTTCAGGATTTAAGTACTTGACATCTGCAACCAATTTTTTAAGAGCCAAAGTTTTCTTTTCGTTTGGGCATTTTATTTTGCCTTTTTCGAGGTAATAATGAGGCAATTCGCCCAGCAATCGAGACAGCTTTCTCTCAGTTTTCGCCATTATGTCCAAGATTAAAGCTGTTGTCATTGCACCGTCTCGTACTGGCTGATGGGGACCGTAAAATACGCCTCCATTTTCTTCTCCTCCCAATTTTGCCTTCAGTTTCTTCATAGTGTATGAGACGATGGTGCTTCCAACCTTTGTCCAGACTAACTTGCCGCCATATTTTTCTGCGATGTCTTTGACTACTTGTGAAGAGCTTACAGGCGTGACAATCATTTCTCCGCTGTTTGCTTGTAGAAAATGTTTTTCTATCAGGGCGAAGGTGCGATCTCCCCATTGTATTTCTCCTTTTTCGTCTACGAAGATAGAGCGGTCTGCATCACCATCGAAAGCAACGCCGAAATCTGCCCCAACAGTCTTCACCGTTGTTGCCAAGTCTTGTAAAATTTCTGGTGTAGGTTCTGACATTCTACTTGGGAATGTTCCATCGATGTCTGCGTTTATAGTGGTGACTCGGCAGCTTAGCTCTCTAAGCAAGTACGGTGTTACCAAGCCGCCTACGCCGTTGGCAGCGTCCACCACAACGTGGTAATTTTTTTTCCTAATCGCAACAACATCAACATGCTTTTTCACAGCTTCTTTGTATTCATCCAAGACTCTGAGCAAAACGTACACATGTCCAACTCTACACCAGTCAACGCGGTTCGCCTTGTTTTCAAAGAATATGTTTTCGATTTCAACCTCTTGTTGCCTTGGAATTTCTACGCCGTCTTTTGCCATCACTTTTATTCCATTATATTGAGGTGGGTTGTGGGAGGCTGTAATCATGACGCCGCCGTCCATTTGGTGATTTTTAACTGCGTATTGGATGCTGGGTGTAGGTGCCATTCCAGCGTCATAGACGTTGCAGCCTGTTGAAACCAGTCCACTTGTGACCGCGTTTGCTAGCATAATATTACTGACTCTGCTGTCATATCCTAGGAGAATTCTGCCTCGTTTGAAGAAGGTACCGATGGCTTCTGCAATTCTTATTGCAAACTCTGGCGTTAATTCCTCGTTAACTACTGCGCGGATCCCGTTTGTTCCAAACAATCGTCTTGACTTTTCCATTTTCCATTCGTCTCAGGTTACATAACGCATCTAGGTGTGAGTATATTTTCGGAAATTTCTTTCGAGGGGCATATTTTGACACCGTGGGTGAGAGTGATGCTATCTCGAATCACTGTGTTGTCGCCTATTAAGCATCCTCTTCCGATTTTCACCTTTTTTCCGATAGTGACAAACTCGCCTATTATTGCTCCTTCAACGGTCGTAAAATCTGAAATTGTAGTGTTTGGGAAAACGATGCAGTCTTTCATGCGAACTTCTTTCCCTACAAAAACGTTTTTTCCAAGAGACACGTTTGGACCTATAATCGATTTTTCTCCCACAGTCACACTTTCTCCAATAGCCACTGCTTCCTTGATTTCACCTTTCTTACCGATTCTCGCTTCCCCCAAATTATTGCTTGTTTCCATTCCTGCTTCAAGCCAAAGCCTGTTTGCTTTGATGTAGTCTATTGGCTTTCCAACATCGACCCATAAGCCTTTAATTTCGTGACCGAAAAGCTCTCCTTCTTCTGCAAGCTTTGGAAATATCTCCCGTTCTATGGAGCATCGTCTGCCCGCTGGGATGTAGTCAAATATGCATGGGTCAAAGACGTAAATGCCAGCGTTTGCCAAGTTGCTTGGCGCCTTTTTAGATGGCTTTTCTACAAATCTCGTAATGCGATTTTTCCTTGTTAGTTTCACCACCCCATAGCGGCTCGGATCTTTGATTCTGCGGAGTGCTATGGCTGCTATACAGTCGTTGCTTTTGTGTTGTTCCATAATTTCTGAGTAATTAACGTCGGTCAGGATATCGCCATTTAGCACTAAGAAAGGCTTTTTTCTTCCCAGAAGCTTTTCAGCCTGTTTTACAGGGCCTCCGGTTCCTAAAGCCCTTTGCGAAGAACATGCGGTTTTAGGTTTTAGTGGCATGTCTCTGGAGTAATGAAGTCTTATTCCATGTTTTGACTTACCGCAGATGTGCTCAAGGGCGTCTGCCATGAAGTTGACGGCAAGTATTGCTTCCTTTACGCCGTTTTCTGCTAGTCTTTTAAGCGTCAAATCGAGAAGTGGCTTGTTGGCTATTGGAAAGAGAAGTTTCGGTCTTGTGCAACTTAGGGGGCGTAGTCTTGTTCCGAATCCTCCCGCCAAGATTAAAGCTTTCAAAGTTTTCTTCGTTCTCCGAATAGGGATTTAGATTCTGTGATACTTGACTAAAAACTTTGTCGAAACACCGGACTCGTCAACATATCCAAAGCTGCCATCTTCAATCTTGTTCTTTCACGCTCGCAACTGCGCGCGCGCGTTTTTTATTCCCATTCTATCGTTGCAGGTGGCTTGTGAGTAATATCGTAGACCACTCGGGTCACATCAGGTATCTCATTAGTTATTCTCGAAGAAATCTTTTCAAGAACTTCGTAGGGAATCTCTGCAAAACTAGCAGTCATAGCTTCTCTGCTTTCAACAATCCGCACTGCAACCATGTAGCCATACGCTCTAGAATCTCCCTTAACCCCCGTGCTTTTGGTATCTGTCAACACCGCAAAATACTGCCACAATTCATCCTTAAAACCAGTACCTTCAATCTCATCAGTGACAATCCTGTCTGCCTTTTTCACAATATCCAACTTGTCCTCTGTAACCTCGCCTATTATTCTCACAGCTAGACCGGGTCCTGGAAAAGGCTGTCTCTTGACAATTCTATTGGGTAACCCTAACCTTTCGGCAACTTTCCGAACCTCATCTTTATACAGGTCTCTTAATGGCTCAACAACAGCTTTGAACTCCATTTTCGCGGGCAACCCAGCAACATTGTGATGCGTCTTTATCTTGTCCGAAAACTTCCCAAATCCTGATTCGATTCTGTCTGGGTAAATTGTTCCTTGTACAAGATATTCTGCGCCAACTTTTCTTGCCTCTTCTTCGAAAACGCGAACAAACTCTTCACCGATAACCTTTCGTTTCTGCTCCGGGTCGGTTACACCTCGAAGTTTCTGTAAAAATCTTTGTCTAGCATCGACGGCTATGAAGTTAATGTCAAATTTTCGGAATGTGTTCTCGACAAATTCTGGCTCGCTTTTCCGCATGAAACCGTGATCTACAAATACAGCTGTGAGGTTTTTTCCTATTGCCTTTGCGGCTAGGGCTGTCACTGTGCTAGAATCTATGCCACCACTCAACGCTACTATTACTCTATCAGCACCTAACAATTCTTTTGTATCGTCTATTGCTTTTTCCACGAAATCTTCCATGGTCCAGTTTGGCTCGCATTGACACACTTCAAAAAGAAAGTTTTTCAGCATTTTGTCTCCATTTTCTGTGTGAACTACCTCTGGGTGCCACTGCAACCCGTAAACAATACCTTTTTTGTGGCGGAAGGCAGCGACCGGACAGTTTTCGGTGTGAGCTAATGCTTCATATTCATTTGTGAGACTATAGACGATGTCACTGTGGCTCATCCATACTTTCTCTTTGCTATTTAACCCTTTTAATACACCAACGGGCTTATCTATTGTCGCGCAGGCGATGCCGAATTCTCTTTTCTCTGCGGGCTTGACCAGTCCTCCCATGATGTGAACTATTAATTGATGCCCATAACATAACCCCAAGACAGGGAGGCTCAAATTGAGGATGCCATGGTTAACTTTTGGGGCGTTCGGTTCAAAAACGCTTTGCGGGCCTCCCGATAAAATAAGACCTTTAACGTTAACCTTCTTTTGCCAACTTTCTATTTCAGTTGGTGAGATATCGTGGGAAACTATTTTTGAGTAGACATTGTTTTCTCTTATTCGCCTTGCTATTAGGTGGCAGTATTGTCCGCCAAAATCTAAGACTAGAACTGTGTCTATTTTCATGTCGATTCCTATCTTGTGAGTAGTGAGAACGCCTTTGTTACTTTACTGTTGCGGTTTAGGCGAAAAGGTCTTCTTTAATCTCTTATTGCTGTAACTTCTACCGTT
Source organism: Candidatus Bathyarchaeota archaeon (assembly GCA_026014805.1). Lineage (NCBI taxonomy): Archaea > Thermoproteati > Candidatus Bathyarchaeota > Candidatus Bathyarchaeota archaeon. The sequence continues at coordinate 40,703 of JAOZHR010000022.1, forward strand.
TCTATGGGCAGTGATTTTGGATGTGCCCTTGTCGCGGATGTTGCATGCTGTGGCAGCTAGGCATTGAAGATTTGAAGATATTCCGTTTTGACCAGAACAAACTTCGATGTTGCCGCCATGCGCTCAATGTTTGGCGATCTAGCGATACGTATTTAAGGTTATCATACCGATATGCACGGATGAACATAATGGTGATTTGAAGATGATTAAACTTTCTAGAAGTGGACTAACTAGAATACAAACAAGTGTACTCATTTCCATTCTTGCCATTACGACAGTAGGAGGGCTTCTCTACTACTCTGACAGATCACAGAAGATTGGATTGAAAGTTTTTTGTGCAGGTAGTTTGGCGCTTCCTTTTGAAGATATTAGAGTTGAATTCGAGGCAAACCATACGAACGTTGAAGTGCAATTAGAACCTAGTGGCAGTATCATCTGTGTGCAAAAGATCACAGAACTTGATGAAGAGTGTGATGTGCTTGCATCTGCAGATTACACTCTGATACCAAATATGATGATGACTTCGGACTCAAACCACACAAGTTGGTACATAATATTCGCTGTTAATAGGATGACTATAGTGTATACTGACCAAAGTAGATATGCTGACGAGATAAACTCAACTAACTGGTACAACATTCTTCGAAGAAACGATGTGAAATGGGGGTTTTCCAACCCCAATATGGACCCGTGTGGGTATAGATCGCTCATGGTCATACAGCTTGCAGAACTCGAATATGACGATGATCTGATTTTTGAGGATCTAATCGAGGCTAACTCGGATATTACAGTATCTGAAGCCGACGGGATATATACTATAGACACTAATATGTCAGATTTGAATCCCAACACCGCGAAGTTGATGATTAGAGAGAAGTCCATTGACCTGATTTCTTTTGTGCAGGAGGGCGGATTGGACTACGCTTTTGAGTACTCGAGTGTCGCGAGGCAGCATGGACTCAAATTTCTGGTATTGCCTGAATCCATTGATTTGAGCTCTGATTATCATAAGGGCATCTACAAGACCGTGAGGGTTCGGAAAACCACAAAAACTAGTACTGGAAAGCCAATTGTTTATGGGTTAACAATACCTAATAGTTCCCCCCATCCAACGCTTGCTGCAGAATTCGTCAAATATATCCTCAATGAATTCGGTCAAAGTGTCCTACACAATAACGCGCAACCACCTGTTGTGCCAGCGGTAACAAATGACATAGACAAAGTTCCTGAAAGCCTTAGACCATACATAGTGGGGCAATGAGATTATGTCCATTAAAGTCTTCAAACGTCAACCTCTTTCTCTGATTTTTTTGCTTATAGGCTCTCTTATCATACTCTTCATAATTCTCACACTCTTCAACATGATTTTCCAGCAAATCGTACTCGAGCCAGGGAGTCTTCTTGAAGCAGCTAGTGACCCTGCAGTGATAAAATCGATTCTATTGACTTTATACGCTTCTTTTCTCGCAACCTTGGTCGCAGTAGCTCTTGGAACACCTCTGGCATATGTTCTTGCAAGGCATGATTTTTTTGGAAAAAGCGTGGTGGAATCCATCATTGATGTGCCAGTGATAATACCGCACAGCGTTGCAGGGATAGCTCTATATGCCCTGTTTATGCGTAGAAGCGCCATGGGAGGCGCCTTTTCGAATCTTGGTATCATCTTCGAAGATTCTCTGTGGGGTATTGTAGTCGCGATGCTTTTCGTGAACACTCCATTCTATGTAAATGCTGCGAAAGAGGGTTTTCAGAGCATCAATCCACATCTTGAACGCGTGGCCAGAACCTTAGGTGCCAGCCAGCAGAAAGCCTTCTACTGGATAACGTTGCCCTTGGCTATCCGCCACCTTTTTTCTGGAGCCGTAATGGCATGGGCTAGAGGTATAAGTGAGTTTGGCGCAGTAATAATTATAGCATTTTATCCCATGGTTGCTCCGATTTTAATATATTACGAATTTACCACTGGTGGCCTAGCTAAGTCTCAGCCCATAGCAGTCCTCCTAATACTTGTTTGCTTTGCAATTTTCATTGTTCTGCGCACATCTGCGAAGTACTGGGAGAGACGAAAATGATCACCTTTGAAAAAGTCAGTCACGAATGGGGCGATTTTTCCCTCAAAAACGTGACTTTTAACATAAACAGGGGGGAATACTTCGTTATCCTCGGGCCTACAGCTGCTGGTAAAACCTTAATCCTTGAAACTATTGCTGGATTCTACATTCCACGTGAGGGGAACATCTTCCTAGATGGAAGGGACACTGCAAGCATCCCACCAGAGAAGCGCAACATCGGCTTTGTCTATCAAGACTATTCCTTATTTCCTCATATGTCGGTAGAAGAAAACATTGCTTTCGGTCTGAAAATGCGGAAGCTTCCTAAGAGAGATGTTGAATCTAAAGTCCAGAGTATAATGGATTCCATGCACATTTCTTACATTAAAGGTAGGGTTCCTTCAACTCTTTCTGGTGGGGAACGACAGCGGGTGGCTTTAGCCCGTGCCCTCGTGATAAACCCTGATATTCTTCTCCTTGATGAGCCATTAAGCGCTTTGGATTCAAGAACTCAGGAATCACTGAGGGAAGAATTAAGGAGAATCCATAAAGTACAAGGTACAACGACGATTCACGTCACTCATAATCAAGATGAAGCTTTGGCGTTGGCCGACAGAATAGGCGTAATAATGAATGGTGAAATAGTCCAAGTTGATACGCCTTACAAGATTTTCAACGAGCCTGTGAGTGAGGAGATGGCGGTTTTTGTTGGGGTGGAAAACATTGTTAGAGGAAGGGTAGTGTCGAGTGAAGAAGGTGTGGCTCTAGTGCAAGTCGGGAGCAATCACATAAGTGCGCTTTCTAATATTGGAGCCGGGGAAGTAAACGTTTTCATTAGACCCGAAAATGTAGTCTTATCTAGAGATAAGTTAGAGAGTAGCGCACGAAATAGTGTTATTGGGAAGATTACTGACATAATTCAGTTTGGGGCGATACTTAGAATATATATGGATAATGGTCTTTCGGCTTTAGTGACGAAGCAAGCAATAGAAGAGCTTGAATTGAATGTTGGGGAAAAAGTTTATGCTTCATTCAAGGCTACAGGTGTGCATCTGATTAAACGATGAAACTATTTGGGCGTGTGTGTGCAAATAATTTACAGGTCATTCTATCGAAAGGCAAGCACTTTCCTACACACGACGTTCGTTTTACGCCAAAAACGCCCAAATCCATCTGAAACCAAGAAGTTGGAGAGTTTATAGAGACGAGACGGTCCCTAAAGACTCGTCCACATATATCTGAAACCTGGTGGAGCAATTTTCCGTTGGGCTAACGCCTACAAACCATGTCTAACCGAATATCAGGTCTCCGCAGCTAATACCTTCTGAAATGTTCAAGTTCATTAGTTGTCTCACTTGTATCTGAAATTCTCGAAATTCCCTTTAAAGATACATTATTCCACGCTAAATTTCGTTGAGGAACTGCTGCTTCTGCCTCAGTTCATAGGCTATGTCTTACCAGGTAATTAAGGCGGCTTCATTGCTTGTTGGAAAAGGGAGGGACATATGGAAAAACCATTTTCAATAGGGAGAAAGGAGAAGGCTTTGAGAAGAAAATTCTCTTCTTTTATCCATATGTATCCCTTTTTTCAAGCTCAACCGTCGTAAGACTTACGATAGCATACAACTATAAAAAGCTTACGATATAAACAAACTAACAAACGATAATTTCTAATTTAAACATTATAAGTTGAAAGATAGAGAATAAACGATTGTGTGTCGATATGTTTTAAAGTTCTACAAGTAGGTAAAAACATTTATTAAGTCTTAATATACGAGTTACACTAAGCTTGGTGGGCAAAAATGAAAAGCACCTTAAAAGCAAACAATAAACCGTTTTCTTCCCTACATGAGAAAGTAAAAAGTGACTACTTGCGCCGGGCATCAAAAAACCACGCATTGTGGAGCGATTTGCCTTTGGAAGTAAGAATGAAACAAGCAATGAGACCAATGTACCTAACTAGATATGAATAACAGCGCGCATTCCATATATCCACCCTCTTGTTTTTATAACGTGTCTTTTGATATTTCTACATTTGTTTGACGCAGTAGAGAGGTTATCCTATTAGATTTCCTAATGAGTCGAGGATTCTTTGTTGGTATGGAGACTTATGGAAGAAGCTCTGATTTGGCGGAAGCTAGTTAACGTTGTGCTGAATGTGATGTTTTGACATTGTGTATCCTTATTGATGTGCTCCGCTCTGCTTTTTATAGGTCCATGATACCCCGAGTTGCGCATAGCCTGATGAGCATACCTGTTCGTTGCGCGTGCCAACAAAAGCTCCGTGCTTTAGAAGATTGATTGTGCTGCGAAACAAACCTGAAGATGTTCTTCTCGCCTTATTAGCCAGCTTTTGCAAACGATACACAACAGTCATGCTTTATATTCACAATACGAATACTTGGGCATTCGCTGGGATATTGTTTATTGATGCATTAGATTTATCTATCTTCATGCCATTAGTATTTCTCGAAGACAATTGCGGGGAGAAAACTGAGCCCAATGGTGAAAAAATCTCCTTCAAAAGATGAAGCCTTAGAAGCTTTAGACTTCATAATCAATGTTCTCAGAGAACACGAGAAAGATCTTGACCGTTTGATAGGTGAACTGGGCAACATAACATCGTCAGTGGGTAAGACAGGCGAGATGGCTGAAAAGATTGAAAAAGTTGAAGAACGTCTCTCCACTCTTCAAACTGAGATTACTGGTTTGATAGGTATTCTTTCTTCTCCCCGTAAGCAACCAGCAGCACTACCAACTGCACTATCTACGGCATCAGCTGCTCCAAGGGGACCACCAGTAATAGTTCGATGTAAACAGTGGAATGACTTCAAAACATTAGCAAAAGGCGCAGACACTGTGTCTTTTCTGTTCAGAGAGACCGAGAAGAGCTTTCAAGCAGACGCTTTAAAAGATGGGCGAGTACTGACTTTTAGCGGTGATTTGCCAAAAGATGCGAGGTTACTGAAGTTGTGGTTGGCTAGCGAGTTAGAAGTAGGAGAAGAGAAGATTTTCGAAGGCATACTCGCAATAGGATAAATTTGTAATTGGAAATCAGGTTGCAATATACGCGTATTAATATTCTTTTAATTGCCAAAATTCTTCTGGAGAGACGTTGACTTTTCCTGCTGATGCGACATTGTATGGGCAAACTTTTATGCATGTTGAGCAGTCTGTGCCATTTTTGTACCAGAAAAGATAACACTGTTCAACGTTGACGTACCATTTCAACGCTCCAGGATTATTAGATTGGCATGCTGTTTCGAAGCTTGGTTCATCATCCATTGAAATCGCACCTGTCTCGCAATACTTAGCGCATAACTTACATTTTTTGCAGAACTCTTTTACTCCAAACTCTATAGATTTATCCGCTTCCAGCGGAAAATCTGTTATAACCTTGCAGAGCCTAACCCTTGGGCCATATTGAGGCGTTATCAATAATCCATTACGACCCAGTTCTCCAAGTCCAGCGTCAATTGCAAGTGGAACGCTTAAAGCAGTATCGTTTCCACATTGAATTGCTTTGTATCCGAGATTTCGGATGAACTCGCCCATGCATGCAGCTATGAAAGACATTTTCGAATATCCCACCCCTGTGGCAGCCGCCGCGGAAACAGCTGGAGAGGTTGCAATCCCATCTGCGTCCATTTCAACTGCCATAACGATAACGTTTTCGAATTTCTTAGGGATGTCAACGTCAGCGTAAACCCAATTTCTGTTGAGATTGCAGATTCCAACGAGCGAAGCGCCGAAAAGCTTTGCTGCCCGCTTGATGTAGATGTTCATCTTATGTAGGTCATTGATCTCGCGTTTAGTTTTTGCCCAGTCAATTCCAATAGTATCTACAGGTGTTTTGTGTGTTCTAATCCTGGTCCATGAGAATCCATCTTTGAAAGCGTCATGTACTATCCAAGAGGCATAGGCCAAGGCAAAGTCTACTTGCGAATATCCCGATTTTCCTTGAGTAATTATGTCAAGAACTTTTTCATTGTAGTTTTTCTTGTAGCCTTTCCACGACGAGTCCCATTTGACTCTTTCAAAAATGATGTTTTTCTGGGTGAAACGCCGAAGTTTAGAGCGGTCAACAATGTAGGGTGGCTCTTTGACTACCTTTACCGAGATTTTCGGGACCTTACTCTTCTGGTTCGGAACGTTTATGTCGCGCAAAGTCATAGCATGGCCCTCAAAGATAAGAGGTATTTATCATATTAAATCCATTGTTGTAGAAATCAAACGCGTATTTGATGTGCCCGTTGTTGAGGTCGCAACCATTTGGTTATTGCTGCTTCCTCGCTTTGTATACATCCCAACTATTCGCTATGTTTTGCATAAGCTCTGGCTGGATGTTGTAGAAGTCGTTTATTTTTCCTTGTGGAAAGAATATTCTGATTAGAAAGCTCTTTTCAAGTCTGTTTAGTTTCAACATGCTCAGTTCTGGCTTCTTTGGAAGGATGTCCTTGTATTTGTTGTAAAAACTTTCAAGGACAGGGAGAATGCATTCCTCAATTAGCTCTTTATTCGTTACATTTTCTGAATGGGGAAAGCCTACTTCGAAGGAGTAGTCGATTACGTTTCTTCCGGTAGAATAATTAAGGATGGTGCTGTCCAAGACTTTCCTATTTGGTATCTCCATGATGTTATATGTAGGTGTGTATACTTTCGTGTAGTTGATGGTTATCTCTCGCACCTCCCCTTCAACATCTCCTATTTTCACGTAATCCCGAATCATAAATGGCCTCGATATCATGATGTAAAGGCCAGCCAAAAAGTTTCCCACAGTCTGTGTGGAGGCAAACCCAATAGCTGCTCCAGTCAAAGCGGAAACTCCAACAAACCAGTCAGTAGGCAAGCCGAAAAAAGATAAAAAGGCAACCATGCCAGCTGCAGCAATAATAATTCTAGCGATTAACTTGAAAATGTTTTCAACATGAGGCGGTAACCTTAAACGCTGTGAGTATCTGGCGATTGCCCTACGTATCAACTTGTCGGCAACAAGCATTGCAACTAAGATAATCAAACCTTTTGCAATAAGCAGAAGATTCTCCATCGTTAAAAAATCTTCAAACATACGAAATTTCTCCTCTTAGGAAGGATTTACCATTTTACAAAAATATTTATATGTTTCTATTGGTTACGGCGTTTCGCATCAATTTATATATACAATCATTCATCTTTTCGAGAGAGGAGAACCAATGGAAATTAGAGTTGCAATAGCAGGGGTTGGAAATTGTGCTTCAGCCCTCATCCAAGGTGTCGAATACTATAAAAACGCCAGAGAAGACACGAAGGTTCCAGGATTAATGCATGTCAATTTCGGGGGCTATCATGTTCGAAGCATAAAGTTCGTAGCTGCCTTCGAAGTTAACCAGCAGAAGATTGGTAAAGACTTGGCTGACGCCATATGGGCTGAGCCAAATGTCTGTGCAAAGTTTACTGATGTCCCCCAGCTAGGAGTAAAAGTGATTCCTGGGCCTGCTCTTGATGGGGTGGCGCCTCACATGAAGACACCATTCCATGCTTATGACAGTGAGAAGGTTGAGGCTTCTGACATTGCACAAGTTCTTGCAGACACTAGGGTGGACATGCTAGTTAATTTTATTCCAGTAGGAAGTCACAACGCAACGTTTCACTATGCTCAGGCGTGTCTTGATGCGAGATGCGCCTTCGTTAACTGCATTCCGGAATTCGTTGCCTCAGATAAAGCATGGGGCAAAAGGTTTGAAGGAAAGGGCCTGCCTGTTGCGGGCGACGACATTAAGAGCCAGCTTGGCGCCACAATTTTGCATCGGAATTTGGTGAGGCTGTGTGTTGATAGGGGGATTAAAATTGAGGAAACTTATCAGCTCAACCTCGGTGGCAACACGGATTTCTTGAATATGACGGTGGAGGATAGGTTGAAGACGAAGCGTATAAGCAAGACTGAGGCTGTTACTAGTCTTGTGCCTTATGAAGTACCGACGCGCATCGGTCCTTCTGACTATGTGCCTTTTCTTAAGGATAAGAAAATATGCTACTTATATGTTAAAGGGCGAAAGTTTGGCGATCAACCAGTTACGCTGAGAGCGAAGTTGGAGGTTGAGGATTCACCTAACAGCGCAGGAGTAACTATAGATGTTATAAGGGCTGTGAAGCTGGCGCAAGATAGAGGAATCGCAGGTCCTCTTGTCAGTATTTCTTCTTATGCGTTCAAGCATCCTCCAGTGCAGGTTCCAGACGACTTGGCAAGACAGTGGGTAGAAGACTTCATTACAGGAAAGCGAGATAAATAGAAAATGAAGAAGAAATTAGAAACTCATGATTCACGTGTGACAAACATTATATTCTTTATCTAATGATGGAGAATCGGGATTCTGATGAGTCCTAGGAAATCTGTCTCAACCGGTGCCAACATAGGTATTCGATATGAACAACACATAAATCATTTGCTCAAGAACAAAGGACTTCAGCCCAAAAAGATTGTATCTGCTGGTGCTACAGATAGCCCCAACGGATTTGTTGATTATCACTCTATTAATTTTCCTATCGAAATAAAGAAAGATCTGTCTGCCGATTTCGCTCAAATTGAGTTGAATTGGGACATTAAAAAAAGATTTTTCTATTCTAAACGGAGTAAGAACAACGAATTCATATCGATTCTTAAAAAAGAAAAATTCTTGGATGAAATAAATACAAGATGGAGTGGAATCCCTCGAAAATTTACCCGCAATTTTCTCACCAAAAATGATAGATATCGAGATTTAGATGAATTCCCAGACATAAAGCGAGAAATCAAGGAAAATCTAATAGAGCAATTCTACAATTTGAAGAGCCCTCCAATCCACTACATCCAAATTGGTGGTTATGGATTCTTTTGTATGGGAAATGACGTCGCAGGATTGGGCATGCCTAGATTAATTGGAAAAGGAACTTTACGTGCAAGAGTGAAGACTAGAAACTCGAGAAAAAATCTTTATGGATTTCTGGTGGCAATAAAACTCAGAAGTTTGAAACCGTCTTCATATGATATAGAAGAAAAAAATGGAAGAACTTTTCCTTTTGAATGAGAAGTGAGTTATAGATGCAACTAGACTAGCGACTTATGCTGCTTTTTTCCGTTGGTTCCCCAAATATTATCCAGATCAGGCGTAAATTGGTAGTCTCGATAATATTTCGAAACGTCATCAGCAGGTCTAATTTTTTCCAGCCGTTTCTTGATTAAATTTACATGACTAGGATCTATTTCAATGCCAACTGATTTCCTTCTTAACTGGTAGGCTGTTACCAAGGTTGTACCCGTTCCTGCCATGGGATCGAAAACTATATCGCCAGGAAGGGAAGATGATAGAATTACTCTTATCAAAAGAGCGACAGGTGATTGCTGCTTATGTATTCTGTTTCCTGTCTTGTCTCTAAGAGGTTCTTTACCTGCAAAATAGCCGCTAGTTAATTCTTTGATATCAGCCCATATGTCAGTAGCATACATTCCGTTTTTTCTCTTGTACTTATAGTGAGGTGGAAGAGGGGGGTCTATCCGCAGCCGGTTAAATACTCTAGGTTTTCTACCTTTTGTTGCAAATGCTATTACTTGATAGCTTTTGCCAAATCTGTATCTACCAGGTACTGCAGAAGTCTGTTTCCTCCAAATCATTGTATTCTGATAAGCCCATTTTGTTTCCCGTAAAGAACGTAAAATAAACTCGGCGTTTTTCTCTCTTTGCATGAAATAAATTGCTCCACCGTTTACAGTCGCGTTATATGTTCCTTCAAGAACCTTTTTGATCCAAGTCCAATATTCCTCGGGTTTCTGGTCATCATCAAAATATTCATAATCCTTACCCTGGTTATACGGAGGATCAAAAAAAGTAAGATATATGTCCTTGATTGAGCCATTTTTGAAATAGTGTAGGCAATCCCCTTGCAAGATCACCGGCTTACTATTTGTGACCGAATTCTCTTTCATAGTTCTATAGCCCTTGCATTTATTCAATTATCTATTACCCCAATTAAGTATATGGCGTTTTATATTGGCAAGCTGCAATTCTAGGCTTCCAATTCTTATGTTCGTTTCTAAGAAACTTCCCGAAAAGTAATACTTCTTCATTTATCAAGGTCTCAATGGTCTGTTTCTTACCAACTCTAATCCTCGGAACTTCAACTTCTAATTCGAAAAAGGCATACAAGCCTTTTAATTCTGATTATCGTTTTTTCAGAACATTTCTAACAAAGACATTAGCCGCATTTTCTTCTTTTCTTTTGGACATCTCCAACCCTTTATTCTCTACAATATGATGGTACAACTCATGTAGAACATTCCTTTTGTTCAACCCCTTCTTGGTGAAACAAGCAAGACCTTCGAAATAATCACACTCGCATGTTCTCATCACCCTTCTACCATCCAATGTTATCTTCATCTTTGGAATTCCGTAGTATTCAGTTAGAACATCTACTCTTTCTGTGCTCCTTTCAGCTCGTAGGCTAAGTGGAACTTCTCACAAACTCTCTTAGAAGGAACACGAATTTTCATTCTTGCTCCCTCAAAGAATAGCTATTCTGGGAACCCAACTCTTCCTTTCGTCTCTCAGATATTTCGCTAGAAGCAGAGCCTCTTCGTTAATCAGAGTCTCTATCTCTTGCCTTAGTTGGAAAGATGGTTAATTAGTTGCCGGTCTATCACATCAAGAGAGACTTGAGTACGAGGCGAAAAATCGTGGACTGAAGTTCGCCTATGACGGAATGCGTGTGAAGTTATAGTACCTCAAATGTTTCTTTCTTGATGGTGTGCGTATAGGTGGAATCTAGGTCTTCTGTCGAATAAAATCTTCAAATAGTTGCGTGGCCCTTTCAAGGGGCAGTATTTTTGGTGGTTGTTTAAAGGCGTAGGCAGAAATGCTCAGTATCGCTCCCGCTTCTCCTCTTTCAAGGGCAACCTTGACCGCTCTTATAACGTCTAAAAGAACTGAACCAGCATTTGGACCATCAACGGTGCACAACCGCAGTTCAATTTCCATCGGCACTCTTCCGAAATATAGCCCCTTTAACCACAAATAGCTATCCCGTCGGTTTTGCAGAAAATCCACGTAATCAGTTGTCCCAGCCACAACCGAAGCCTTATAGGGCAAAGCCGACTCTACCGTCTTCGTCTTCACAACCCGCTTAGTTTCTCGACTCCTCTCCAGTGTATTCAGAGACTCTGTCCCTCCACCCACATCAAGCTGATAAGTTTCGGAAATGCGAACACCCCGCGCCGAAAGTAATCTCAGCAGCGTCTTATGCAATGTGGTGGCGCCGACTTGATCGATCAAATCATCACCCACAACCGGTAACCCTGCGTTCTTGAAATGTCCCGCCCACGTGATGTCACTTGCAATACTCACAGGCGTTACATTAATAAAAGCGCAACCAGCCCTAAGCGCTTGCTCTGCATACCATTGTGCAGCCTTCACCGCGCCGCTTGGAAGAAGGTTAACAAGCATGTCAGCACCGCTTTCCTTCAACACGTGTGCCGGATCTATTTCAGGAGAAGAATCGATTTTCACGATATCTTTGAGGTAACTTCCTAGACCATCTAAGACCTGTCCTTTTTGGACAGAGACGCCCAATTCAGGAACTTGAGCGAACTTCAAAGTGTTGTTTGGCTCTGCAAAGATAGCCTTTGACAGATCCTTTCCAACTTTTCTAGCGTCAACGTCAAAAGCTGCAACGATTTCAATGTCCCGCGGATGATACCCTGCAAGAATTAACCGCCTTAGTCCAATCACATCTTCTTCATTGTCCATGTCTTTGTAATAGTGCAGACCTTGAACAAAACCTGAGGAACAATTTCCAACGCCAGCTAGCGCAATTTTAATTTTAGTCATCGAAAGTCACCAGTCACGCTTATGAGATAAGCGGTCCTATTCAAAACTTTTGGGGCTACAGACATCTACAAAAGCATTCTATCTTGTGAATCCTTTTATGATAAAAAAACTTTGAGAAAATAGTTTTGGATATGTTAGACAGTCGTCATCTTTGCTGGCTTTAGTGTTAGTACCTTGTACTTGTTCTTCTTCTCTTCGACCAACAATCTCTACAGTAGACTGGCCTGCTGGGATCGGGCTTGAATGGAACTTCACATTCATTACCGCAATCAGCGCAAACTGCCTTGGTCATCTCTCGAGTTTCTTTTTCGTATGGCATACAGACTGCACCTCCTATTCGATAAGACAGAACTAGTTTTCTTTGGACTAATTCTTGCTTGTCTACCCAGTTGACGAATCGCCTTATAAACTTATGTAGCATCCAGCAGATAAACCAGCAATACCCCCCCAATTATGATTATAGAATTTTTTTCCATGATACTAACCTCATAATACAACCTAAGTTTCTATTCTGCATGCATCTCATAGGCTTAAGTTTTTATGACTTGTGGAAGCGTGCGCATTGCCAGTATTCTCCATACATACATGCACTAAGTTTCTTCCACATGCCGCGCTCCCTGGCTCAACAGATATTAGCTACACGAGTTATCCTAACCCTTCCTCTCTTTTTGTGCATGTATGGTTGATTGTCACCAAACCATTGGGATATATCCGTCTTTTATGAGGTTTGAAATTATTGGACCAACATATTCTATCTTGATTCCCAGCTTCGCCAAATTGCCAGACCAACTTTCCTTGTCGGATATATACTTGCAAGCCACACATTCACTTAGTTTGGCTATCTCTTGAGCCCTTTTTGCTATATCTTCGTCTTCAGCTACTAATCGCTCTGAAGGTCCGAAAAAAATCACTTTTACGTCATCTAGCCATCTATACTTGATAGCATTGCGAGCATACATCATACCAGTTTGAGCTTTCTCTTTTTCGCCAGTTGCGATAATTATCAAAAGTTTTGAACTCATAATAGAGCACATCCGTGAAAAAAATGTCAGTCGCGTATTAATGCATTTTGGGCCACGCGAACATCTTTATTCATCTTGCATGTAATTTCAGCATATGGAGCGTTTGAAGAGAGCTTTGAAATATGCGTTTTGCATCCTCACTCGACAGGATTTCATCAACCGAATTTTGACAGCATCACCCGACAGTTTACAGGAACATTCATGACCCTAAGACTTAACAGAGCCGAAGAAAACAGACCTTATATGTCTCACATCGGGTGATATCTCCACTTGGGGGAGGGTTCAAATCTCTCCCGGTCCACCTAGAATTCTAATGTTCCACTAGTGAGAAACTGAGAGCGCTAACCTTCAGTCTTAAGAGATTGTGAGAATCCAGATCAGAAGCTCAGATTATGTATCTGAATCTGGATTTCTAAATCATAACTTTTTTCTAGCTTCGAAAGCTGCTTACAATACTTGACAATCATGTGTACCACATGCGCGCTCGCAGGTAACGGCAAATGACTTAATAAAGATTGAACAGAAAGACGCCAGTGACGCCTCTTACACCACTAGATGTATGTAGTTGGAGTCAGTATATAAGTTTAAGGTTGGGTAAGGAATATGCCCTACAAGTTTAGCTTTGACCTTTCGAGAATATCTAAGGGTTTCTTTAGAGAACTCGCAAGCATAGCCAATGAGAAAGGTCTGCACAAAAAACTTGGAGGTCGCGCTAGGCATTTAGCTGAAAAATTTAGAATTCAAGAAATGACTGGCTTGGAGATTTCTGATGCATTAATGCTTGTCGAAGACCTTGTTGACGTATATGTTAGAAACCTTTCCGAAGAACAAAAATTTCATAAAACTGGAAAACGGGCTGTTCTTCTGCCTCACTGCGCCCGCAAGTATATGGACAATCGTTGTCAAGCGAGCTTCAATCCTGAAACTCCATCTTATAGCTGTGGTCACTGCTCAGAAGACTGTATAGTAAACCAGGCTACAAAGCTGGCTGAGAAGAATGACTACGACGTATTTGTTATCCCTGGGAGTTCTTGTGTTCCTCAGATATTGAAAAGGAGTGGCTGTGAAGGAGTTATAGCTGTCGCTTGTGGTCACGAGTTGAAAATGGGTGGTGACTTTATCCAACATCTAGGCTTAACTGGCCAAGCAATTCCTCTTACGAAAAATGGTTGCGCAAACACCAAGTTCAACATAGAGATTTTGAAGAAGATTATGGCTTATTCCTAGACTACGCTTATCCTAATCCTGAAAATGCTTTTCCTTTCAACATTAACTTGCAAAGGTAAAAACTAGTGTTTTCATTGCAGTATAAGTTATAGAGCTTCTCACGTAATTACTTTGCACTTTCCATGTTCGGAGTCTATATGATTCCAAATAGAATTTTGATCGCTTACCATCAAACACGGCAAACCGGGATGCACACAAAATCTATAAGATTGAAGCCTTTACAACTAAGCTCTCAAACGCTTGGAGGAAAACCATTTGAGTTTAGAACAAACAGTAGAAAACGTAGCAGTTAACCTGTTACGCTTTGCAGTTACAGAATTACCAAAAGATGTTAAAGAAGCCCTCCAAAAAGCTTACCAAGAAGAAACAAGTGAAGCGGGGAAAACACAACTCAAAGCCATCCTTGACAATGTTGCGTTAGCCCAAAGAACCCGCACCCCCATGTGCCAAGACACCGGCACAATAATCTTCTATATCAAAGCCGGAGCAGAAGTCAAAAATCTAGACAAGATTGAAAACGCTTTACGCAACGCCACCAAAAGAGCCACAAACGAAGTGCCCTTGAGACCAAATGCTGTAGACCCATTCAAACAGAAAAACACAGGCAACAACACAGGTAGAAACATCCCCTACATAAACTGGGAAATAGTGCCCGGCAACACCCTTGAAATCACTGTGCTACCGAAAGGCGGTGGCTCAGAAAACGTCTGCGTTACTACTATGCTAGTACCTGGAGAAGGTATCAAAGGGCTAAAGAAATTTGTCATAGACTCCGTAATCAAAGCAGGCTCAAAACCGTGCCCCCCAAACATTTTAGGCGTGGCAATTGGAGGAGGAACAGATATCTCCATGAAACTGGCAAAAAAAGCGTTACTACGCCCCCTTAACCACCCCAACTCAGACCCCGAAATAGCCAAACTTGAAAAAGAACTACTGGAAGCCGCAAACCAAACAGGTATAGGACCCATGGGATTAGGCGGCAAGTTCACCGTCCTAAGTGTAAACATAGACTACGCTGCAAGGCACCCCGCATCCTATCCAGCGGCAGTAGCCTTCAACTGCTGGGCGGCAAGAAGGGCAACAGCACGCATTCATCCAGGTGGGCGTGTTGAATACTTAACGCATGAAATGAGGTGAAAAAGAATTGGCAACATACAAATTAACCACCCCAATCTCCGAAGAACATGTGCGAAAATTGAAAGTCAACGATGTTGTATACATCACAGGAACTATAGTGACAGCCCGCGACCAAGCTCATAAAAGAGCCCTGCAATTTCATAAAGAAGGAAAACAACTCCCAATCAACTTAGAAGGTTTGGCAGTTTTTCACTGCGGTCCCATAGTCAAAAAGGAAGGAGACAAATGGAACATAGTGGCAGCTGGCCCCACAACTAGCACACGAATGGACATTTTCGAAGATGAATTCATCAAGAACTTCAAAACCCGCGTCATCATTGGTAAAGGAGGCATGGGTAAACGCACCACCGACGCCATGCAGAAATACGGTGCCATCTATGGAGCCTTCACGGGCGGAGCCGCAGTCCTCGCCGCAAAAGCAATAAAAAAAATCAAAAATGTCGAATGGATCGACCTGGGCATGCCCGAAGCCCTATGGATATTAAAGACTGAAGAATTTGGTCCCCTAACAGTCGCGATAGACTCTCACGGAAACAATCTCTTCGAAGATGTTAAAAAGAAAACAGAAGAAAATCGAACAGTTATCTACCAAAAACTCGGCATTCAGCCATAGCAAACTGCAATGTGCGCATGAATCTCTAACTCAAATCGGTCATAGTGCTTCCTTCAAAGGCTCTAGGATATCCTTCATCGCGCAGAAGAGGATAGTGCATTGTATGCAGAACCTTTTGAAGAACCTTCAGTGAAACCTGCGTGTGCGTGCCAAGAAAGAGCGTGAAGGGATGTTGAAAAGACTTCAATCATTAGGATACATTCAATGCGAAGATTCTGAACTCTAGGCGCGCGCGAACGGTTATATGGCTTGCGAAAGTAGCTCTGCTATGTCTAGGACTTGAATTTTTCCTTCCAAGCCTGTTGTTTTAACGGCATCCTCGAAGGTTAGGAGACAGAAGGGACACGCAACAACTAATATCTCTGCTCCCGAGTCGGCTGCGTCCTTGACGCGGATTTCGGCGAGACGTTCTCCAGGAATGTCTATCCACATTCTTCCTCCGCCGCCTTCGCAACACAAGCTTCGCTCCCTAGAACGATCGAACTCTACAAGTTTTACGCCTGGAATGTTTTCGATAGCTCTTCTGGGCTCGTCGTATATGCCATTCTGTTTTCCTAGGAAGCAGGGATCGTGATAGATGACTGTTTTGTTTATCTCTCGTGAAAATGTGAGATTACCTTTGCTGATTAAGTCTGCAAGTAACTGTGTGTGATGCAAAACCTCGAAGCTTGTTTGTCCATATCTGTTTTTGAAGGCGTTGTATGAGTGGGGACAGCTTGTGACAAGATGCTTTACATCATACTTGTTGAATAGCTTAACGTTTTCTTCTATTAGAAGTTCGAATAGGCCTTTTTCACCCATACCATAAACTTCGCTTCCACAGCAGTTTTCTTCGTCTCCTAATGTTCCAAAGTTGACTCCTGCTTTTTCGAAGCACTTCACCAAGCTTGTCGCCACCTCTTGAACTCGAGGATCATAAGCCGGTGTGCAACCTACAAAATAAAGAAACTCTGCATCTTGCGAGACGTGTTTAATGTCTAGTTCTTGTGCCCACTCCGACCTTTTGCTTCTTATTCTTGCCCACGGATTACCATTCTTAAAAGTGCTCTCTAACGCATCACGGAGTGTTGTAGCGATTTGTCCTTGTTCTACCGCAAGGCTTCTGATGTCAATTAGAAAGTCGTAGGGATTTATTTCCTTTGGACAGCGAATTCCACATGTAGCGCAGGTTGTACAGCTCCATAACTCGTTTTGGGAGTGTATGGTTAGCTTGCCACCTACAGAAACTTCCCGCATGTACTTTCTAACGTTTAAATTAGCCTTTCTGGACACTGGGCAACTTCCGGTACATATTCCGCAGTGAATACATTCAAGCAACTTATGTTTTTGAACGAGTTCCTGCACATTCATTTTTCTTGTCTCGCTTTGATAAGATGAAACATAAGGTTTTTTAAGCGTTTTCCTTTGTATGAATAAAAACAAGTTAAGGAAACGAGGGTGGCAAGATGGAGAAGGCGCCAACGAGAATAGGGATTTACGTTTGCGAGTGCGGTGGAAACATAGGGGACGTTGTGGATGTAAAAGCTGTCTTAGAAGCAGTTAAGAATTGGGAAGGAGTTGTCGTCACAAAATACCAAAAATATCTTTGTTCAAAGCCATCCCAAGAAGTAATAGCTGAAGCTATAAAAAAGAAAGACTTGGACCGAGTTGTAATCGCCAGCTGCACTCCAAGAATGCACCTTGCAACCTTTCAAAGCGTACTCGAGCGAGCTGGATTAAACCCTTACATGCTTGAATTCGTAAACATCCGAGAACAAGCCTCGTGGGTTCATGGTCCACAATCCTCTACGGCAGCCACAAAAAAAGCTATAAGCCTAATAAGGGGTGGCTATGAGCGAAGCATAGAACTTGAACCTTTAGAGAGCATAAGTGAAAAATGTTCAAGAGAAATTCTAGTAGTTGGTGGTGGGATAGCTGGCATTACTGCGGCTCTGGAACTTGGCTATTTGGGTTTTAAGGTTCATGTTGTGGAAAGGAAACCAAGCATAGGCGGGAACATGGCTAAATTAACCAAAGTTTTCCCCACGTTAGACTGTGCCCAGTGTATACTCACGCCGAGAATGGCTGAGGTTGGGCGAAACCGAAACGTGAATTTGCTTACTTACGCTGAAGTACGTGGTATAAGCGGACGCCCAGGCAACTATGAAGTGGAAGTTTTCATGAAGCCTCGCGGCGTGGATACTGAGACTTGTAGAAGTTGTGGTGTATGCGCTAAAGTTTGCCCAGTTACGGTGCCCGATGAGTTCAACGAAGGCATATCTCAGAGAAAGGCGGTGTACGTAGAGTTCCCTCAAGCAGTGCCCTCAGTTTATGTGATAGACTTTGGTGCGTGCACGAAATGCTCAAAATGTGAGCAGCTTTGTCCAGCCAAAGCCATAAACTTGGAAGACAAGGGAAAAACAATTAGGCTGAAAGTGGGCGCCATAATTATGGCCACTGGCTACGAGCTTTATGACGCGAACATGCTTAAGAACTATGGATATAGCGTTTACAAAGATGTTATCAGTATGATGGATCTGGAACGGTTAACTTCTGCATCTGGACCGACAGGGGGTTATGTGAAAAGGGCGGATGGCGACGACGTTAAAAGGATAGCGATTGTACTTTGTGCGGGCTCCAGAGATAAGAACCACATTTCATATTGCAGCCGGATATGCTGCATGTACGCATTAAAGCAAGCTTTCGTGCTTAGGAAAATGCTTGGAATCGATGTTCATGTTTATTATATTGACATTAGAGCTACTGGTAAGGGTTATGAAGAGCTTTATTGGCGAGATGAGGAAGCTGGAGTTATCTTTACTAAAGGTAGAGTGGCTGAAATCTGGAAGAGCAAAAATGACAAACTAGTTGTTTTAACGGAGGATACTTTAATGGGTGAGGTTATGGAAAGAGAGTTCGACATGGTTGCTTTAGCTACGCCCATGGTTCCACCTGCGGGACTTGGAGAGCTCGCTGGCAAAATGAAACTTTCCTTAGGAGAAAAAGGTTTCATACAAGAAAAACACCCAAAGCTCGACCCCGTAGACTCACTTAAAACTGGGATTTTTGCATGTGGATGCGCCCTAAGCCCGAAAGACGTTCGCGACACGGTTTCCGACGCATTAGCAGCATCTGCCAAGGCTTCTCTTTTCCTGAAAGGAGAACGCATAACGACAAGTCCAGAGAAGGCCTTTGTAGTTGCAGCCTTATGTGATGGCTGTGGTCTTTGCATTCAAGTTTGTCCAGTCAACGCTATAACCATGGAAGCCAAAAAAGCCAAGATTAACCCGTTCATGTGTACTGGCTGCGGGGCATGCATTCCCGTTTGCCCGAAGGGAGCTATAGACTTTAAAAATTCAACAAATAGGCAGATCATAGCTAATCTACGGGGAGTTCTCATGGACAAGGAGCCTAACGAGGTTAGGATTGTTGCTTTTGTAGACAAGAATGTTGGATATACCGGCATGGACTTTCTGGGTCTTGACCGTGTCAACTATCCCGAAAACGTTCGAATATTGGCGGTTCCTTCTACCGCTATCTTAGGTTTAAAACATTTGCTTTATACCTTTGCCTTAGGAGCAGATGGAATATTGGTGATTGAGGGACAAGAAGACATCGATGAGCATTTTACCAAAAAGAGGATGATTGAAATGAACCGTTCCCTTGCAGAGTTTGACATAAAAGGCATGAGAGTCCGCTACAGCTATGTCCCCCTACCAGTATACAAGAAGGCTGCAGACTTGTTCACAAGGTTTTCCGAAAGAATTAAGAAATTCGGGCCCTTCTCCATGAAGAAACGTAATAAGCTCAAAGAGAAGCTAGGCATCTAGGAGAGAAAAAGCGTTATGGATATAATCGTTTGTGTGAAACACGTTCCTGAAACGGCGGAAGCAGAGATAAAAATAGACTCTGCAGGAAAATCCATAGAAAAAAGTGGTTTAGTTTTTGACATTAATGAATGGGATGATTACGCTCTAGAGGAAGCAGTGCAAGTAAAAGAAAGAATCGGAGGAACTGTCACCGCCATAACAGTGGGTTCTGAGGACGCTGACAGCACTTTAAGAAAGTGTCTAGCCCGAGGAGCAGACAAGGCTGTAAGGCTTACCGACCCGAAGTTCGAAGGCTCTGACGGCTACGCCATCGCCAAAATCCTCTATAAGACCATTAAGGACTTGCCTTTCAACATGATATTTACGGGGGCACAAGCAGGTGACGATGGCTATGCAATAGTGGGGCCAATACTTGCAGAACTTCTCGGAATCCCCCACGCCACTATGGTTAAGAAAATCGAATTGAACAGTGACGTCGCCAAGGTTAACCGTGAATTGGAAGGTGGCTTGGAAGAAATTATCGAAATAAGGCTACCAGCTGTGCTTACAATCCAAACAGGAATTAATGAACCTCGCTATGTCTCCATTATGGGAATAAGAAAAGCAATGCAGAAGGAGATAAAAGTCTTCAGCTTGGCTGAAGTTGGCCTAAGCGAAAATGAGGTTGGGGAAGCTGGTTCATGGACAAAAATAGAAAATATGTACGTGCCACCTGTAGAGAAACAAGCAGAATTCCTAAAAGGGAGTCCAGAAGAAGTTGCTGCGAGAATCGCCGAAATCCTAAAAGCAAGGGGGTTAGTATAAATGAAAGAAATTTTTGTTCTAAGCGAACACAGGCAAGGACAGATCAGAGACATAACCTTTGAAATGTTAGCCAAAGGTAAGGAATTGGCTGAGAAAACAAACACAGAACTAACAGTAGTGCTATTCGGGAAAGATGTCAAAGAACAAGCAAAAACTCTTTCAGAATACGCAAAAAAGGTTCTGTTGGTTGAAGATGCAAAGTTGGAGAATTTTAACTCAGAAACCTATCAGAAAATACTATCCAATTTAATAAGAGAACGCAAGCCATTATTAACCTTAATTGGGCACACCTCTTTTGGTATGGATTTGGCGCCATGCCTCGCTGTTTCGTTGGATGTACCCTTAGCAACGGACTGCATAGACCTAAGATTTAAAAATGGGACATTAACTGTGACACGTCAGATGTATGGTGGCAAAGTAAACGTCAATGCAGTGCTTCGTAAAGCAGAAAATTACATCGTGACTGTTCGACAAGCATCTTTCCCAGCTGGAAAGAAGACTTCTACAAATGGAGAAATTATTGAAATTCCTTCTCCTATTTCCGAGGAAACAGCGGAAAAACGCTTTATCAAATACGTTTTGCCTCCTCCCGGCGGCGTAGATATAACAGCTGCGGATGTGCTCGTAGGAATTGGGCGCGGGATAAAAGACGAAAGTGATATTCCTCCAATAGAAGAACTGGCAACAACCCTTGGAGCTGTATTAGCCTGTTCACGTCCCATCGTAGATAAAGGATGGCTTCCTAACGACCGCCAAATAGGCAGTTCTGGAAAGACCGTTAAACCGAAACTTTACATAGCCCTCGGAATAAGCGGTGCCTTCCAACATGTCCTCGGGATGAAGAACTCGGATCTAATCATCGCAATAAACAAGGATCCACACGCACCTATATTCAGTGTAGCTGACTATGGTATCGTGGAAGACCTCTTCAAAATAGTTCCGCCCCTAAAAAGCAAAGTAAATGAACTAAAAGGAAAAAGGTAACGCAATCAAACTTTTTGCCCGTTCCATCGATGCCCACTTCGAATTTCTTCATGATCTCCATTTTCCTAAGCCACAAAGAATCCTCTTTCTCAAATCAGGGTGATACCTTGAAGGCTGAGTTGTTAATTTCTGAGTTCAACTATGCTTTAGCAAGACGCAATATTTAATACACAGCCATACACTTTAATTGTACAGGAGAGCAACGTTGCAACACTTGAAAAAAGCGTCAGCGAAACTAAAAGATTCTCTAAAAAAAATTAAGTTGCCACGATTCCGTAAGTCACCTATGCAAATGGTTGTTCAAAAAGCACCACCAAAACCAGTGCCCAGGGGTTTCAAGATTATTGAGAGATATCCGTTGTATGAACCTTTTGCACATGTGGCTATAGTGCAGAACCCAAAAACTGGTGAATACAAATATATACTTGACGAGTTACAGCTGGATCCGTTGGAACAGAATATCTACAATCGTGTTTTGGATGTTTTGCTGGCTGAGATAGATTCTCCAAAAGAGGAAATTGATGATCCTAGAAAGTTTTTTGCCACAGAAGCCAGACAAATCGTCGACAAATACCGTATCAGCCTAGGATGGTTACCCGATGTTTCTTGGTACAAAATCCTATATCACGCTGAGCGAGACCTCGTCGGCTTCGGAAGAATTGACCCACTTATGCGTGATCCTAACATCGAAGACATATCATGCGACGGTATCCAAAAATCAGTTTACATATGGCACCGAAAATACGAAAGTCTCGAAACCAACCTCATTTTCCGAGAAGATCCCGAATTGGACAACTTGGTAGTTAAGCTAGTTCACATGGGTGGACAACATGTAAGCTCTGCATTCCCTATAGTTGACGCCTCACTTCCCGGAAAACATAGACTTGCTGTATGCTATCGACGCGAAATTACGCCTTTTGGCACAGCTTTCACTATACGGAAATTCAGAGAAGACCCATATTCTATCATTGACTTGATTAACCTCGGAACCTTCTCTGAAGAGATAGCTGCGTATTTCTGGTTATGTCTAGAAAATAGAGCATCAGTCATGATTTTGGGAGGCACAGCATCCGGGAAAACAACAGCATTGAATGCTCTTGCCTGCCTTATTAAGCCAGGTAGCAAACTAATCACAATTGAGGAAACCGCTGAGCTGAATCTTTCTCATGAGAACTGGATTTCGTTGATTTCAAGAAGGAGTTATGGACTTGGTAAAAACCAAACAGGTGAAGTGACACTTTTTGATCTTGTAAAAACTTCGATGAGACATAGGCCAGACGTTCTCATAGTAGGGGAGATTCGAGGCGCAGAAGCCTATGTCCTATTTCAGGCAATGGCAACAGGTCATGGTGGTATGAGCACAATGCACGCTGAAGACATTGATTCTGCGGTTAAGCGTCTCACCCAGAAGCCTATGAATATTGCACCTGCATACATTCCGCTCTTGAACATTGTGTTATCTATTCAAAGGGTTCACTTAGAAGTAGAGGGGGAAACGAAAGCATTTAGACGTGTGATGGAAATAAGTGAAGTTGCTAACTACGAGGATTATCGAAGGATTTTCAAATGGCAACCTACGAAAGACGATTACATATCTTCATTTGACGATAGCGTTATGTTGCCTTACATGTCTGAACGCACCGACATGGACAGAAAAGATTTGGAAAAGGAGATTGAGCAACGTAGAAAAGTGTTGCATTGGATGAGAGAACAAAACATTCGCAGCTACAAAGATGTTGCAGCAATTATTGCAGAATATTATGCTAGACCAGAAGAATTCTACAAAAAAGTTTCAATAGGAGAAATAGAAGCACTTGCCATTGCTAAGCACTCTTGAAGGGCTTTCATTCCGCTTTTTCGGAAGGATAGCGCCAGTCTTCCTAAAGAACGTCTTCGAGTTCGAAGGCTATCTTCAAAGAGCAAATATGAGGATATACGCTGAAACATATGTATCTCTAATGTTTTTTGTAGCTTCTCTGACACTTCCAGTAAGTATAGTTGCTATTGTGCTTCTCTACTTCTTCCAATTCATCCCTCTCATTTTCCTAGTGCCTACCCCCCTGTTTGTAATGATTGCCTTCATGCTCACCCCTATGTCCAAAGCCAGTGAACGATCTCAACGGTTAGAAAGAGAAATGCCATTTGCCGCAACTTACGTGGCCGTCATGGCATCAGGAGGAATTCCTCCATATACAAGCTTCAAACGACTTGCAAAAGCAGACTTGATGCCTGCTATGAGCCAAGAAGCAAAAAACTTGATCAGAGATGTAGAGATTTTTGGCGTAGATCCTTTAACTGCTATGCAAAGCTCTGCAAAAGCAAATCCATTAGACATTTATCGGGAGTTTGTTGGAGGATACGCTTCTACAGTTATCATAGGTGGAGACATTACCAGTTTCCTTGAAACAAAGTCTAGAGAGCTCTTTAAGACAAGAGCTGCAAGAGTACGAGCGGCTGCAGAGCGGCTTGGCATGCTTCTAGAGTCATTCATTATCATTATGGTCCTCATGTCTCTGTGCTTTTATATCTTGTTCAGCGTGGAGGCAATCTATAGTACAGGAATGTCTTCGTACTCAGGAATAATCCTGTACACGTATGTTTTCACGCCGCTACTTTCGTTTGTGTTTATCTATCTTGCACATGGTATGCAGCCGAAATCTCCAGTTACGGATTGGAGACCCTACAAGGCTTTTGGAATCTGTGCGGTGATTGCTGTAGCAGTTCTTATGCTTCTCACTAACTTCTTAGGTATTATGCCTGTTCCGTTTCTTGCGCCATTAGCAAATATTGTCGATCTTCCAACGGCAGTCTCGATAACTTTAGTGATTACAACTGGACCACCCGCCATTATCCATACGAGACTTTCTGCAGAAAAAATGAGCACCGAGAAGGGAGTTACCCTTTTTCTTCAAGACCTTACAGAAACTAGGAAGACTGGTCTTGCCCCGGAAAAATGTATTGAAACTCTTTCTAATCGGGAATATGGAAGTTTCAGCAAGCATTTAAAGAAAATAACAGCTGAACTTTCTTGGGGTATCCCGATAAGGAAAGTTTTCATGGATTTTGTCAGCCGAACAAAAAGTTGGGCGACGCAGATTGTTATGTTTCTTTTGGTGGAGACGATTGATGTTGGCGGTGGCACTATCGCGATGATTGAGTCGCTTGCGAGATTTACCACTACGACGCAGCAGGTGGAAAGAGAGAAGAGGATGTCAGTTAAGCCTTACATAATGATGCCTTACTTTGCGTCTCTCATGTTGGTGGCTACAACTGTTATGATGCTCACTTTTACAACACAAACGGTTGGCCTTGCAGGTCCTGAGGCTACGACTGCGGTAGATATAGATGCATTAATGCTTATTTTCTCCACTTCTGTCATAATTCATAGCTATTTAATCGGGCTTGTGGGAGGGAAGATAAGTGAGGAATCCGTTGCTGCAGGCTTCAAACACGCGACATTACTGACAATAATCGCTATAGTAGCATCTAAGGTAGCTCCATCTTTGATTAGCTTCCAAGGAGGTTAACTGTTGATATGATTTTCAATAGGCGCGGGGTCTCGTATGCTATATCTGCAGTTATAATGACTGCAACTATTATAGTGTTGGTGCTTGTAACTAGTACCTACACCTATCAAGTTCTAGAGCAACAAAGGGGTGCAGCTGAGTTTGCGGTTGCGAAGAAGTCAATCTTAGCATTTGATGACGCACTAGAAAACATTGCTTGGAAGCCTCAGGGGGCCCGTTCAGCCAGATTCACAGTTAATTATGGGCAGTTAGAGTTAGTACCAGATATGCGGTTAATCGTTAACGTCACGGGCTATGAAGGCGCGAACTATTCCGTCAGTACGGGATATGTAAAATATCGCACAAAGACGATGTATGTTAACTTTGGAGCGAACTATGCCTCATACCTCTTAGGGAACGACGAAATAATTTCTAACGGCACAGGAAGCTATGGAAGGGCGTTAATAGAACAAAACTCAGGCTGGGTTACATTGAACCTAGCTTATGGAGTGCGAGCTATGAAAACCTATACAATTAACGTTACTGAGGGTGATCAGCAGGTACTTGTCAATTACGTGGACATATGGATTATTAGTATTGAGATAGCGAAATGGTCAACATACATTGGTGATTTTGATCTTATCGCAAGATGTCTTAATATAACAACGATCCCTTATGGTAGTCTCCACGGCAACGGCTATGACGTTTTAGAAGACAAATGCAATATCAGCGTTCGATTGGGAGATAATGCTCTTGACACAACTCTTATTCAATTGGATGGTAGTAAGGTTGTTTTTAACTTTGTTATTGCTACGGTGCGGGTGAGCGTGTAGGAGGAGATGTGAATGGTAGCGCCTTTGATGAGTCATGTCATTTGTACTAGCGCCTTGATCGCTCTGATTTTTGTGATGCCGTTTTACTATTTCTACATAATAGACAACGTAAATGTTGAGATGATGAAGCGTGAACTAAAGGAAGTTGCCGACTACGTATCTAACTCGTTGGGAAACCTCTATTTTCTGGCAAACTCTACTAACTGTGACGTCGTGTTACAGAAGGATCTCGATTTGCCCTCAAGCATTCGGGACTCAACATATTTTGTTGAAATCGTATACCAAAACGGTTCGGCCCAATTCGTAAGGGCTCGTTTGAAAGACAATTCATGGAATTATGCGGATTCGTGGCTTCTTCCGGGTTTGAAGGTGTATCAAGAAGACTGTTTGGTGGAAAGCAGTGAGAGGTTGGTGGTTGCGGGGTGTGTTAGCAATAGCACAGGTGTATGGGTGTGGCTTGGAGTTGAGAGATAAGTGTATCGTAAGACAAAAGACTTAAGAGACGCTCACTATACTTTATACATAGAAAAAGTTTCTAGTTTAAGGAGGGATTGAATTTGGTAGGAGAACTGTATGATTACGTAGTTTCCATTGTAGTGGTAGGTATAATTTTCGTATCTGGCGTGTTGGCTGTTCCAGCCATAAGCTATGTCAATCTACTTTATGTAGACGAGCAGCAACTCAGAAACACAGCCTTGAACGTGTTAAACGCGATACTTCTAGGAAGCGGCTCTCCATCGGATTGGGGGTCTGCATTTCCATTTTATCAGAATAATGTTAATGCCTTTGGGCTAGCTTATTCAGAGGAATCTTCACTGTACGTATTGGACATGGATAAAGTGCAGAGATTAGACAAAGACAGCCCGGGGTACATAGAATACCTACGTGCACGGGACTTGCTTGAACTCAAGGACTATGGCTTTAGCCTCAGCATTTTCCGACCCTTTGTGGTTGATTGGGATCTTCAAATCAACAATGCATCGAATTACGTCTTTTTCGCAGTTAACGTGACCCGTAGCGTAGACCGGAGACCGATTCCGAATGCCCAAGTAAGCGTTACAATTCTTTGTACAGCAAGGCATCCCGATAAAGTAGAGGAGCCTTTAGTCAATGTCACTTCGCCAGAAACTTTGTTCACGGACGCTTTGGGGAGATGCGAAGGAAACCAAACTATGCAAATTCCGTCTGGTTACATTCTGCAAACAGCTATCGCAATTATGACGATAACAGTCGCAGGCATATCAACAATGGTAGTGGCGCAACAAGATCAATGGGCACAAAACGTGATGAAGATTAACACTTTTGGAGACACCGTTATTCTGTCATTTCGAGGTGAACTTACCAATACGAGTGCGGTGCGAAGGATTCTCAACTTCATGGCATACAACTATGATGATACACTGACGGAGATATACGGAGGCGGCGATGGGAATGATGATAAGATTACTGAAGGCTATGGCTATGTCTATTGGAACAATACTTTTCCTGGGCTCAAAGCTATGGAACCTGCCTTACTGCTTTTTCTAGTAAGCGTTCCACTGGGAGCAGGAGGAGGAGGCCGCAGACCTGTAATAATCGTCGGTCCGTTTTCACTTTGGGAGTCTTCCAAGATTTTCAGTTTTGGTCCTGATTCAGAACAAAGTAGTAACGTTGCGTTAAAGCTTCGTCGTTATGTTGTTTTCTCTGGTATGGAGTTCATTGCAGAGTTAACGTTATGGAAAGAATAGCAATGAGCGCAATGAGGAATACAAAGGGACAGATGCGGGTCATTGAAACCTTGCTTGCTTCATTCATTTTCATATCCGCCTTAACTTTCGTCAACACATTCGCCGTGCTCCCTTCAAGTCCGAAATATGAGACTAGCGATCTTGAAAAAATGGGTCACAACGTTCTTCATGATTTAGATGAACAAAAGCTTCTGGGTCGCTTCGTTTACAATCAAACTGAGTGGGAAGACCTTGGGCTTGCGTTGACGATATTTTTGCCCCCAGACGTGTACTTCAATTTAACCATTTATAATGTAGATTACCACGTAATCAACCGAGATGTGCCTATATGTTATGGTGCCGAAGAGGCTTTCAAAGCTTCAAATTCGACGGTTTCAGTAACTTACATGATCCCTGGATACCAATCACAATATGACCCAAGAATTCTGGTATTGCAGCTTGTGAGAGGATAAAGCGATGAGAATAGTGAAAGACAAGAAGGGACAGTTCATAATCATTGCAGTTATGATGATAGCAATTATGATGGTGTCCATAGCTGTGACAATGTACGGCGTCGCGACATACTACAAATACGAGATGTGGGAAGAATACATAACCATGATTGATCATATAAAGCTCAACACAATTCGACTGGTCGAGATAAGTCTAGCCAACTACACGACGGCGGCGACCGAAAACAACAGCATATTAAGGGACAGTTTAGCGCGATGGCAAATCGACTTAAGAAAGGCATACCCAGGTCATGGAATAGCCCTAACATATGAGTTGGCCAATAGTTCCTATCAGGCTTATAATGCACACATCAATTATACCCTCGGGCTGTCCCGTTGCTGGAATGAAACAGCTTCTTTCTCAGCTGCAAACGCTACCTTCACTCTCAACATGGCTTCCGTAGGATTAACAGGATACAAATTCAGGACAGCCCCATTCCTAAACTTAACAATAATCACTGTTGATAACGCCGCAAAAGAAATCACCGTAACTGTGAAAGGAGAAGACGGAACGCCCATAACCAACTTGAAAGAAGACAACTTTCAAGTAGACGGGCTCAATATAACGGCTGTTACTTCACGCTACGACCCGAAAGAGTTATTTTTATACACAATAAAATGTGACGGACCCATGCTTGAATCAGTTACAGTAACAGTATGGGATGTACAAGGCATACAAGTAGTCGCTAAATCAAACGAATAACTATGATGTAACTACAACACTATGAAAGCGTCCCCACCACTCTATTGCTCTTTTTCATAACGGAATCTCACACCAATGCGAAATGCAAAACTATCCAGACAATGTCGCCGACTGTAAGTGCTAGAATCAACCCTATTGTAATGAAGATTAGCATTGGCAAACCGGGTGTAGCCCAAACCATGTTTTGGGTTTTTCCTTCATTTTTGGCTTTGATGATTCTTTCTACAATTTCTTCTCGGTGCTCATCCTTTGGAAATAGCAATAGGCGTTTCTTTATCTCTCCTTGCTGCGTCGTCTGATAATCTTCGAGGGGATACAAGAACGATTTTTCCAAGTCTGCAATTGAAACCTTATAGCCACATAACAGTGCTAATGCTTTGCGTCCGAACGATTCATCTTCGTATCCTTGAAAGAGTTTCTGTCCAGTTTTTTGTCTCCAAATGAGGTTGCGAAGAAGCGCATAGAATACACTGAAGGCGGCTATGATTACGCCGTTGCTGAATACAGTGATGGGAAAAATTGGAGAGACAAAACCTGATACTGGTTCAACCAAGTCTGGGATCCGCGGAATCGCCAAGGCTATACATATGAGTGCTTTTGCATCTGCTCCGCCGAATGCTCCTACGTAAAAGAGGGCTATTGAGAAGACAGAGGTAATCACGACGGATATGCCATAGTTAATTATTAGCTGAAGTGTGTCACTAGGTGAGAAAAACAAGAACTGAGCAACACTCAGCAAGAAGGCAATAGGTGCAAAAACTATCCATACGTTGTTGCTTATTTCACGTGTTTTCCAGTCGCTCCAAGAAGCATAAGCTAAGAAAATCAAAGCAATGATGATGCGGATCCAAGATAGTATCTCTTCCATGCGGTGTTCCACATTGTTCAGTTTTCGGATAAACTCATTTAGAAAGAAAGAAGTAATAAAAGTTGGCAATTCCCGAATTGCAGTTTTCTGAGGAGACTAGATATTCTAAGCGGATGGCGATTTCCAAGTGAATTCTTTGGCTGTTCCAGCTTCGGGTGCGATTTTGAAGTAGTATGTCTTGCCGCTTGTCCATGAAGACGCCAAGTTGTTTGGCCAGTCAAGAACTATTGTGATTGTTTGATCGACTGCAAGGAGTTTTCCTGCTGTACTGAGGTCTGTGTTGACTGTGACTTCTATGAGGTTTGAAACTGTGCTGCCTATGTAAAGGCGGACGATTTTTGCGTCGCTTGTTCCTATGTTTTTAACAACTATGCTTGTTGTTTCGGTCGTGGCGTTCCAATATACGTTTTCAACATCTAGAATAGTTCCACCTGCTTCTATTTGTGCACCCATGAACGTCATTACCCAAGCATATGTGACGACTATTGCCGAAACTGCGATAACAATTAGTAGGAGTGTGGCTAAGATTGGAGATATACCTTTTCTTGATTTCAGGGTTTTTGGCAAATTCGTTTACACCTCTCTTCTAACCATTCTGCGAATGCTTATTTAACACATATGAACTCAGAATCAACATCACAACTACTTACCAGCATTCCCTAGAAAATAAAGCAGAGTCCAAAACACATTTTGCTTCTTCCTTAGTTTCAACGCAATTATTCAGCATCAGTTTTATGAAAGCAACTCCTTGAAGCGCAAAATGGGATGTTAAGTAGTGACTTCATAAACAAAAGGCGGGTTTTTCGTACGAATTTCAAGAGTAGCTCCCAGGAGAGTTTCAAGATATCCTCTTTGCACTTCAGGATTGTATATGTAAGGGGTTTTGATGATTATGTATTTGTCTCTTTGATAGAAATCGCCGAGACCTTGAATGCGAAGGCGTTTGAAAACTTCTGACCATTTTTCTTTATCTGTTGTGTCAAGATTTAGGGTGGCTTCCATGCTGATTTTTGCTGCTTCACCTGCTTTTCTGCCCACTTCGCGGTGTTGGTCTGGAGGAATATATTGTAGCAGAGTACTTACGAATTCTATATTGATGAAGGCAATGCGGCTGATGCCGGCATAGTATTCACCTGGGTATTTCCAGTCGTAGATCATCATGCTTCTGTAGACGTCCAACATTTTAGAGATGAGTTGTTTTATGCCTGCTTCCTTTCCGTCTTTGATGAGTTCGTCTATGTATCTGCGTTCTTCTTCTTCGAGGATTATAGTGGTTCGTCGCACATGTTCCTTCTTGTCTTTTTGTGGTGGCGGTGTATCTTTAGCTGGCTGCATATTTGATATATCTCATTGCATACCTTATATGTTTTATTGCTTGATAAGCAGTTAAGCAATTTAGTGTTGCAATGTACGTTTCCTAAGTCTCTCTATCTTTTTCCCAATTAATTTAATAAGCCTTTTAGACCATTGAAAATAGTATTCGCCAATATGAAGGTTCATAATATGGTCAATCTGGATACTGTTACTCCGTTGTTTGAGCGAGTCGAATCTTTCCAGATTTTCACTGTTCAATCATTCCTACCCATTAATCATATGACTGTGTTCTTAATCGCATTCAACATCAGTGAGGCAAAAAGCAAAAAATGATTCCCAAAGAATTCTTCGTAACAAGCGCCAAAGCGACCAGTCCTGTCTCTGAACTGAACGCGTTCGACCTTGCCCTAAGAAATGCGGGAATTTCCCAATGCAACTTAGTATCAGTCAGCTCTATACTGCCACCAGAGTGCAAAGAGCGAAAATGGCGTAAGCTTCCTGCCGGCGCAATCACTCACGCCGTCATCGCCCGTATGGATGGAGACGAAGGAACCACCATAGGAGCGGGAATTGCATGGGTTTGGGAAAAAGATAGAGAATATGGTATTGTGGCGGAGGCTCATGGATATATGGATCGTAGAGCTTTGAAGGAGACTTTGGTGTGGAATATCAAGGAGATGGCTGAGATTAGAGGAATAGAAATTGGAACTACCAAGTCTCGAATTGAAGTTTTACGTGTGCCTATGGCCCATTATGGATGTGTCATAGCAACACTCATTTACTGCCCACTAGATTGCTAACAACTTCATACACGCGCATATGTTCTTCAAAAAGACTAATATTGTCGAGGCTGTGCTCTCGTGGAGAGAACGGAGAAAAAATTGCACAAAGAAATTGCCATTGAAGTTAGTCTCGCATGAAGAAATATGGAGATCTTACTGTTGCAGATGGCATATCCTTCACTATTCATAAAGGCGAGGTTTTCGCATTTGTCGGTCCAATGGTGCTGGAAAAACCACAACTGTAGAGATGCTGACGCTGCAGGGAATGCAGTTACATTTCCAATGATGTTTTCTTTCAGGTAGCTTCTTCCCATTGGAGTTTATGCCTAATTTCTTGCAGCAGATAGCCACAGTCCTTCCGTTGACCTATTTAAATAGCGGGTTGAGAGATTCAATGGTGTATGGCAATGTGTCGAGTGCTCTGTTCAATACGGCGGTAATGTTGGGTGTGGGTATGTTCCTCATTATAGTTGGGGCGCTGATAACAAATTAGAGAGAAGAGTAAAATGTTATGCCGGACGTGTTCTCCAAAACCTGTGAGATTTGAGGTTTTGCAATCAGTTGTCCAGAGGGCTGATGGCTACAAATCTGCCGTTCATCTTTTCTCAAATTTAGCGAACAATCGCGAGAGGTCGCGCTTTACCTGGCTTTTTCAGCACCCTTCCCCTTATGGCGAAGTCCTCTCACCTTCTTTCCTGCACTGGTTAATCCTCGAAAAACTCGTCCTTTGTGCACTTTTTTGCAAATCCAATTGACATCATTGTCTGCTTTGATAACTGGATGCGCCGGGTCAACCATAAGAATTTCATACCACTTGTGGCGTCCGTCTTCTCCAACCCAGTAAGAATTAAGAACTTCCAAGTTCGGAAACCTTCTCGCCGTCCGCTCTTCAGCTATTAGTTTAAAGC
Organism: Candidatus Bathyarchaeota archaeon; assembly: GCA_026014805.1. Lineage (NCBI taxonomy): Archaea > Thermoproteati > Candidatus Bathyarchaeota > Candidatus Bathyarchaeota archaeon. Next base: position 73,318 of record JAOZHR010000022.1, read on the forward strand.
TTTTTGCAGGTTTGTATTTAGCAGAGCCCATGCGTTTCGGTTTTCTACCTGACTTGGGTCTCGGTCTGTTTAAGCCCCCTCGTCTTATCCTAACTCTAGTTACAACGAAGCCTTGCTTAGCTTTGTATCCCAATTTCCTTGCTCTATCTAGCCTTGTCGGTTTTTCAACTCTAACAATCGAGGACTGCTTCCGCCACTCAATAAGTCTGTGCCACATTAGTTCTTTCACATAGGAAGCTTCTGGTTTTTCCCAAGCTTCTGAAATATACTTGTAGGTCATTCTATGTTTTCTCCAGTTTGCGGTTCAACCTTTAAGGTTACATTCCAGCGGATTCGAGCGTCCGCCAACGATTTGTAGCTAACAACAAGAGGAATCCTAATAAAGCTTTTTCTGCTTCGCACATTCCAGCAATGAATTTATTAGCCACGGACTAAGTAGCCTAAAACCGAAGAAAAATGGAAGACTGGGACCTAATTATCATAGGTGCTGGTCCCGCTGGGTTAACAGCAGGAATATACGCTGGCAGAAGCAGACTAAAGACGCTCATACTTGAAGAGAAAACGCCAGGCGGCGAAGCAGCAGTCACACCACTTGTTGAGAACTATCCAGGCTTCGAAACAATTAGCGGACTCGAACTGATTGAAAAAATGACTGCCCACTGCAAAAAATTCGGAGCACAGATAAACGAACTGGAAAAAGCAGTGTCACTTGATATTGAAGGCGAAAAGAAGCTTGTGAAAACAAATGCAAATACTTACTCCGCGTCTGCGGTGATTATCACCACGGGAACTCACAATCGACAACTCAACGTACCGGGCGAGGACAAGTTTCAAGGAAGAGGCGTCAGTTACTGTGCGTTGTGTGATGGCGCTTTCTTCAAAGACAAAAAAGTAGTCGTTGTTGGAGGTGGCAACTCTGCTGCAACATCAGCTCTTTATCTTTCAAACATTGCAGCCAAAGTCAAACTTGTGCATCGTAGGAATCAGTTAAGAGCTGAATTGACTGTTGTGGAGAATTTGAAAAGGCAAAATGTGGAATTTCTTTGGAATTCGGTGGTCAAAGAAGTCAAAGGCAACAGTGTGGTGAAAAATGTGATTTTGCAGAACAACAAAACTGGAGAGGAAAGCGAGGTGGAGATTGACGGCGTATTTGTTCAAATCGGCGAAGTCCCTAATACCCAACTCGTCAGAGAGGCAGGGATTGAAGTTGACAACGGCGGCTATATCATTGTTGATGTCCGCCAGAGAACCAATGCCCCAGGTGTTTTTGCTGCAGGAGACGTAACTAACGGGTCAGTAAAGCAGATTGGAACGGCTGTTGGTCAAGCCATAGTTGCTGCAACAGAAGCTTTTGGTTACATTAAACGACCTTATTATTATAAAGAGATGTAAAAAATTAAACTGCATCGACGGAATTCTCGCCATAAATATTCAAAAGACAATCCCGAAAGCAACCATTTACGGTATAACCGACAAAACAATTACCCGTCACGCTACAGGTGGATTTCCTGTTTTAGGATTCACGGTCGCACAGATTCCCACGGGAATTACTCACACTGGAACTACTATGGTAACATGTGCGGTTGCGATTGGCTGGTAAGCTTGAGATGCGCGCCCCGCATAGTCTGCAAAGGGTTTAGGTTAGATCCAAACTGATAGTTTCAGTTTTTTACAACCGCTTGTTTTCACAATTCTTAAATGCAACTTAAAATGGAATACTGGACAAGTTAAAATCATGGGAGGTGATTTATTGTCTGATGGAATATTTTCATTAAAGAAAGCAGTTCCTATAATTGTTGTAACGTGGATTCTGTCTTTAGTTACCACGTTAGCTATTACATACTTTGTTCCGTTTGTACCGATTGGTACTAGCCAAATTGGCGACGGCGTAGTCACAGGGGATAAGATGGCTAATGGTACAATTATAACTATGAAGTTAGCCGATGGAACAGTAACTTCTGCCAAAATATTGGATGGTACAATAACGGCAGTAGACTTGGCTGATGGCTCCATTGTAAGCGTTAAAATCACAGATGGTGCAGTAACAACAGCTAAAATTGCTGACGGTTCTGTTACTACAGTCAAGATTGCAGACGGTGCCCTAGTGACTGTGAAGTTGGCGAATGATACTGTGACGTCGGAGAAGATAGCGGATGGAAACGTGACTACAGCTGACCTTGCCGACGGTGCAGTTACAACATCTAATATTGTTGATAACGCTATTGTGGAAGTGAAGTTGGCTGACGGTTCGGTAACTTCAGCGAAAATAGTAGACGGAACAATAACCGCAGTAGATATGGCTACAGGCGCTGTAACCTCGACTAGGATTGCTAACGGTGCCGTTACAACCAGTAAGATAGCTAATTACGCAGTCACTAGTCTTAAGCTGGCAGCAGACGCGATTCCATATAATTCTACAGTGCAAACTTCTGAAGTAATCACAAGCTCATCAATCATGGAGGACATGCCCTACACGTCGGTGAATATAACTTTGTCAAGGAATAGCACGTTGCTAATAATGTTCAGCAGTGAAGCAAGTAATCCAACAGCAGGTTCAATGATCCATTTAACCGCTTCGGTTAATGGAACAGATGCGAGTCCTCATAATATATATTTCACTCCAACTGATGTAAATCGTATGTGTTCATACGCCTACAATTTCATTTACTTCAACGCAACTGCAGGTTTCTACACAATTCAGATGCGATGGAGGGTAACGGGAGGCAGCACGGGTGTCGTTTGGTATCGGACTTTAGTCGTCATAGCGTTACCAGCATAATGCGCAGGCACAACTCTTTACTTTCCCATTTTTTTGTTGACCCCTATGGTTTTCTTCCATAGTATTCCCATTCTAAAAGAGATTTGGTTTTATTGATTTTTGCCATCTTTTTATTATTATAAAAGTTAACAATTTGAAAACAAATGCTTTCTGCGGGAGAAGAACCCCTCCTTCCTGAACCGAGTCAACATCTCAACGCAGAGGGCGTTTGCGCATGTGCGCTGGCGACTCAAGGTTCCGCGAGCTTCTTTTCCCACAGAAAGCAAGGCTAGAAAAACGTGACTAATTATTTTTAAGAAGTCAAGTTGTACAAAAAACTTGCGGTTACATGTTATTTCTGCCATTCAATTTTCCTTTAACACCATTCACCATATTCTCTTTTCAGCCTATTTCTATGAGTCAATTTTTCTTGTGCCAATTTAGAAGACAAATTGCCAGCCTCCGCGCCTCAAACCCTTATTGCAATGAATTTATTAGCTCGTTTTATGTAGTAGACTACTTCTATACACACAAAAACTGTATCGGATGTGAGGGCATGTACAAAATCGTTGCCATGCAGACATTGGCTCCTCAGACAAAACTATCCAAGATTTATGCCCCCGAAATCGCCGAAAAGGCTCAAACAGGGCAATTTGTTATATTAATAGTGGATGAAAAGGGGGAAAGAATCCCATTGACTCTTGTCGATTGGGAACCCAGAAATGGCACTATAACGCTGATTTTTCAAGAAGTTGGTGTGTCAACTAAAAAATTTGGCTCCTTGGATGTTAACGAAGAATTGTCCGATGTGGTCGGTCCTTTAGGAAATCCAAGCTACATAAAGAACTATGGAACAGTCGTAATCGTTGGCGGTGGTGTTGGCACTGCACCTTGTCTGCCGATAGCCAAAGCGTTCAAAGAGGCAGGAAACAAAGTGATTTCGATAATTGGCGCACGGAACGAAAAGTTACTTATTTTAGAAGAGGAAATGAGACGCATATGCGACGAAATTTACATTGCAACTGATGATGGTTCCAAAGGATACAAAGGATTTGGCTGCGACATGCTCAAAATACTGATTGAAAAAGGATACTCCATAGACATAGTATATGCTATAGGTCCGACTGTGATGATGAGAGCAGTCGCAGAGGTTACACGACCATACAAAATAAAGACAATCGTTAGTTTGAATCCCATAATGGTGGATGGAATGGGAATGTGCGGTGTCTGCCGGGTTTCAGTTGGAGGCAAAGTTAGATTCGCATGTTTTGACGGACCCGAGTTTGACGGCCACCAAGTGGATTTTAACGAATTAATAAAGCGTCAAAGAGCGTTTCTTGCCGAAGAAAAACTTGCTCTAGAGCACTGGGAAAAATGCAGAGGCAACTGTAATGGAAAAGAAGCCTAAACCAAAAATTTGTAAAGAAAGCGTTCCAATGCCTAAACAAAAAATAGAGGAAAGAATACGCAACTTCAACGAGGTGGCACTTGGCTATACCGAAGAACAAGCAGTTGCTGAAGCAAAAAGATGTTTACAATGTCCACAACCAAAATGCATTGAAGGTTGCCCAGTAGAAATAGATATCCCCGCTTTCGTAAAACTGATTAGTGAACGCGAATTTGACGAAGCCATAAAGGAAGTTAAGGAAAAAAACAGTCTCCCAGCCATTTGTGGACGTGTTTGTCCTCAAGAAGAACAATGCCAGCAACAATGCATAATGGGCAAAGCTGGTGCACCTGTCAGTATTGGAAAACTGGAAAGATTTGCAGCTGATTACGAAATGAAAAAAGGTGTAGAAACCCCCACGAGGCAGCCGCTTACTGGCAAAAAAGTGGCGGTTATTGGCGCTGGACCTGCGGGGCTTACTGTTGCCGCAGATTTGGCCAAACTTGGACATGAAGTTATCATTTTTGAGGCTCTTCACAAACCAGGCGGCGTGCTTGTTTATGGAATACCAGAGTTTAGGCTACCTAAAAAAATCGTGGCATCCGAAGCAGGCTATGTTGGAAAGTTGGGCGTCACAATTAAACCTAATGCTCTGATTGGCAGGCTGTTTACGATTCCTGAACTTTTCAGAAAAGGATTTGACGCAGTTTTTATAGGAACAGGCGCAGGGCTTTCTCGATTCCTAAGACTTCCTGGTGAGAACCTTGGTGGAATATATTCAGCAAACGAGTTTTTGATTCGTGTGAACCTGATGAAGTCGTATGCTTTTCCAGAATATGACACACCTATAAGGCTTGGAAAAAGAGTGGCGGTTATTGGCGCTGGCAATACAGCTATGGACTCTGCCCGTTCCGCTTTGAGACTTGGTGCTGAGGAGGTTTACGTAGTGTATCGCAGGTCAAGAAAAGAGATGCCTGCCCGTGCCGAAGAGATAGAAAACGCTGAAGAAGAAGGCATAATCTTTAATCTTCTAACAAATCCAAAAAGATTTTTTGGCGATGAAAAAGGCTGGGTAAAACAGATGGAGTGCATTAAAATGCGACTCGGAGAACCCGATGCATCCGGACGCAGACGCCCTGTTCCAATCGAAGGTTCGGAATTTCTTATGGATGTAGACACGGTAATTATCGCAGTTGGAAGAACTCCAAATCCAATGATTCAACGAACAACTGATGGATTGGAGACTACAAAGTGGGATACAATATCGGTTGATGAGGCGACTGGAAAGACCAGTCTTGAAGGTGTTTATGCTGGTGGCGACATTGTATCGGGTCAGGCTACAGTGATTAGTGCTATGGGTGCTGGAAAGAAGGCTTCCCGAGCTATCCATGAATATTTGGCGAACAGAAAGTAATTCCTTGCGTTTCAATGGCAAAGAAGATAGTAATAAGACTTAATTCCGCAAACAGCAACTTTAAAATACAGACAACCGTTAAGACCCAGTTTATTCTAGGTTTCCATCAACATCACCATCTGAGAATATTTTGTCATGATGTAAATTCTATCTCTCCTCCATTTGATGTCCTACGAAACTTTTCAAGTCCCCGAATAAAATTTTAAACCCATTTCCAATCTATTTTTCTTCAAAGGATAGATGAAAAGCCATCTACAATCAATCATTAGCATTACCTTTCTACTCCTATATCCGATGCCAATAAAAAAAGTCTGTGACACCATCTATTCCAAATCATGTGTACACAATTTTTTGGGCTGTCTGTTTTCGGAGAAGAGTTGCGAGTGGAAGTGGGAGATAAGGAAATGAAGAGTTTTAGATGTAAGAATCTACATCTAGGCCTCCCACTCGCAATTATGAATAGAGCAACATTCTACATATATCTCTTGTTCTCAAACGAGGCCCATTTCAGCTATGACAGATCACAGTACACTAGAAAATCTGCATATGTAATGCAAACTGCGGAAAAGACGGGACAATGGAGAAAGTGTGCTGGCGAACCCTTTTTCTATTCACGAGTCACTATTAGATATGCGCGTTTCAATTTGTGACATTCCACCATTCCAACAACGTGTGTATATTGCAACAAAATAATCGAGGGTAGTAACCCAAGTCTATACATGTGTAACGGTGGCGCCCAATTACTAAGCAATTGATTTTACAGCCTTTGAGACAAGCTTTAAACACCTAATTGCAGAGGCATATGTTGGGTAGCCCCGTAACCCACATTCTGTACCAGCCAGCACCACTCTTTCCTTACCAAACCGTTCAGTTATTCTTATAAGCCGTTTCTTCATGATGCCAACGTCTTCTAGAAAGGTTTCTGGTTTCACTGTCCCCTTTGAAATGTTCTTCCAAACGTCTGCGACAGCATCATCAGATGCATTTGAGCCCAACTTTTCCCTTATCAATCGATCAAAATCAGTTAAGGCTATGCTGGCCTTTAACAATTTATCCTCCTTTTCCAACCGCTGCTTAGTAGTTTTCATTTCATAAAGAGGGTCATCCATATGTGACTCTATAATTCTGAGTGACTTGACTGCCCAAAACAAGTCGTCCGAGGTGCAGTGAAGATGGATGCAAGTCTCTACGCCTTTATTCCTAGCCTTGCTCGTTAAGGATTCCCACGCTGCAAGAAGGCTCTCTCTACCTTCGGTGCCTCTGTCTATTGATGGGTCGTCAACTAAGCCAAAAAGCGGCTCATCTACAGAGACTAGGACAACCTTGCCTTGCTTCATTGCAAAAACGTTCTTCTCTACGGTTTCTGAAAGCACTTCACCTAGTTGTCTGTAGGTTTGGCTGTTTCTATAGGGAAAAAATGAGGCTAACGTATAGGGTCCAGTGATGCAGATTCTAAGCTGAAAGGGGCTGTCCGTTTGGGCATGAATTTTTCTAGCGTTTTTCTCTATAGTTACCACTTCGGGTAGCCTGCCATACCCCGATTTTAAAGTTAGACGCCCGGTTTCAATGTAGCCGTTTTCTATCTTTTCTAAACCTTCAAAGGTTGAAAGGAACGTTTTATTCATGTCACGAAATTGCGGAAAAGCTGGAACTGCAATGCCTGCTTTCAGCTTGTCCAAAAAAGCGTTGACAACTATCTGTTCAAAAAACTTGGTAGAGTCATCGCGTAGGTTTGCTGCGAAATGGTTTGCCCCTTCTAACAATTTGTCTGGCCTATAGGTGTAAGGAAGACTTCCAACGTCACAAGACTGAATCAACCTAGCCGCTTCCTTCATACTTGAAATGTTTATAACCTCGCGCCTCTATTTTAGCCATCTTGCTCCTATACTTTAGGCGCAGGACTTTCTCTGCAGTAGTTCTGCCGATTTTCAAGAGGGCACCTCCTTTTTGCATAACTGCATCTTCTACTAATCTCCAATGTTTCGACTTAATGGTAACAATTAGCTCGTATTCTTCACAGCCATAAAGGCTCCACGTTAATCCATCGCTGGAATCTAGACGCTGTGGTTGCACCTGTTTCTGCCAAAGCTAAGCTTTCTTTGAGCCATGCATGGGGCGTCAAAACAGCGACCACAAGTTTCTTTCTGATTTTTGGTGGGTGGCGCGTTTTTATGTCAATATTTTGAGACCCGATGCACGCGCGTACTATTTCTAGGATATTTTGCTGAGTATCTTGTCTGTCTTTATCTTGTGGATTTCGGGTGCTAATTCTTTTGGGTCTATGCCCAATGCGAAGGCTAAGAGTTCGGAATAATGAAGTATTGGTATATCGTAGTTTTTATTGAATTTCGCTCTCACTTGTATCTGTCCTATGTCCAGTGCAACGAAACAGAATGGGCAGAGGGTTGCAATGCAGTCAGCGCCAGCCTTAGACGTGTTTTCAAGTTTCTCTCTGGCAAGATTGAGCGCCAAATCATCAGAATACCCCCTCAAAAGCCCGCCACAACACTTCAACTTGTTTCGATACTCGACACTTTCAGCACCTAATGCTTCAATTAAACTTTCAAGAATGCGGGGACGTTCTGGATCGTCGAGTTTCAGAAGCTCGCTTGGCCTAAGCGCGTGACAACCATAGAAAGCTGCAATCTTTAAGTTGTTTAAAGGCTTTGAGACATTTTGCTTAAGTCGCTCCAGTCCTACATCGTCCATCAAGACTTGGAGGAAATGTTTAACCTCTTTGTCACCTTGAAACTCCTTTCCAGCTTGGGATAGAATCTTGTTTATCTTCGCCTTTAGTTCTTCGTCATCCTTTAACATGTTGTTTGTCATCGCAAGAGATTCAAAGCAACCGCTGCACAACGTGACTAGATTCAGATCAGATTCTTCGGCTAGGCAAATGTTGTATGCGGCTATGGCTAGACTGGTTTCGAAATTTATGGATTGCACTGGTGGAGGTGCACAGCACGTCATGTTGTCTAAGTCAACAAGCTCGATTCCAAGTTTTCCTAAAGTCTTCCTTGCAGACAACTCATAGTTGGGCTGACGAGCGGGTATGGTGCAACCAAGGAATAAAGCGTAGCTAGTCATTGTGATTCCTCTTTGAGTTGCAGTTTGTCAAAACCTGTCGCAGAAAGAATTTTTCTCAATGCTTCCACACCTGTTGGTTTAAGGGGAGGTAAGCCGAGGGTTGGTCTTTTATTTTCGACGAATTGGGAAATCTTTACTATGCGTCCGTTGTTTAATAGAGCGGATGCAAACTCCGAATAGATATTCGGGCTGTAGCCTTTTTTGAAGGCGATGTTTCTCAGGGCGTAAATTACGTCGGCTATCTCAACCTTTTGAGGACAACGTTCTTGACAGTTGTAGCATGAACAGCAAAGCCATATAGAGTCACCTGAAAGAACCTCCTTTTCTGCTCCTAGGAGTGACAGTTTGATGACTTCTCTCGGGTTGAAACGTGGGGTGATTTTAGCCACTGGGCAACTGCTAGCGCATGTTCCACACTGGTAACATAGGGTTATTGTTTTGCCACCTAAACGACTCGTAATTACACTGGAGAATGCCATGTTAGTGTTTTTTTCCTCTTGCACTTGTTCCATTCTAAGTCACCCCTTCCACTTGAGAACCTGTCATTAATTGCAATGGACCTAGCTTCTCTAACTTATCATTCATCATTCGCGCAGCCTCAGCAAACTTGTTTCCTTCAATAAACACCATATTGAACATCTCCAATCTCTCCGGCTCAATGCCATACTCCTTTAGCAAAACTTTAGCAAGTTTCACCTTCTTCTCAGCTTTTTTGATGCCAACCTCGTAGTGGCAGCCGTCACTTTTGCATCCTACAACCATCACTCCATGAGCCCCTGCCTTGAAAGCCTCCAAGAATTGATGGATTTGCAGGATTCCCGTACAGGGCACTTTCATTACCCTCACGTTGGCTGGGTATTGCATCTTGGCCATTCCTGAAGAATCTACGACGGTGTGTCCACACTCTGAACAGCATATGGCCAGAACCAAAGGCTTTGGCGTTCCATTTATAGACAGGAGCGCTTTCATTTGAGCCAACATCTGGTTTGTTGTCGAATGCCTAAGTTCAATAGCGTTAAGGGGACAAGTCCCTACGCAAATGCCACATCCCTCACATAAGAGATCAGATACTTGAGCAACAAAGTGGTTTTCAGTCGTTGGGACCAAACTTATCGCTCCGTAAGGGCACGTGACCGGGCAGAATTCACAGTCACCACAATATTCCTCGTTGACCACGGCAGTTCTCTGATATTTAACTATCTTGCCGGTAGTCAAGAGCTTCATAACCTTTAGTGCTGCTGAGTGAGCATGCAAAGAAGTAGTTGGCGCGTCTTTTGGGAATGTTGCCCCACCGCACAAGTATATCCCTTTCAGCTTGGTCTCGGTTGGTCTTAGCTTGGCATTATATTCCTTGAAAAAACCGTCTTCTTCTAATTCGATGCCCAGCATCTCAGCAAGTTCTTTAGTACCTTTAGCGGGCACCATGGCTGGAGCTAAAACCACTAAATCGGCTTCTAATTCGAGAAATCTCTGTAGAAGAGCGTCTTCAACATCGACAATTAATTGATTGGTTTCTAGGTCTTTGTAGATTTCGCTTGGTCTGCCCTTGACAAATTTGATTCCCATCTCTCTAGCTCGTTCGTAGTAATGTTCGTGTTCTCTTCCGGTGGTTCTCATGTCTATGTAACATATAGTGACGTCTATGTTGGGGTAGGTTGATTTAATTAATGTGGCGTGTTTTAGGGAAATCATACAGCAGATGCTTGAGCAGTAAGAGTTGTAGCGCCTGTCTCGCGAACCGACGCATTGAATCATCACGATTTTCTTGACAGGTTTGTGGTCTGAAGGTCGAATGATTTGACCCCCAGTGGGACCGAAACCGTCAAGGATCCTGGCAAACTCAAGATTGGTTATTACGTCTGAGTAGTCATCGTAGTGATACTCCTTTATGATGCTGGAATCAAACTCTTCAAAGCCAGTGGCGACTACTATGCTGCCCACGTTTAGAGTTATATGCTCAGTCTTCTGGTCCAACGCAATAGCATTAGTAGGACAGACTTCAACGCACTTGGCACAGTCGTGGAACTTGCATACGCTGTCGTCGATGACGTAGACAGGTGGATGAACGTTTGGAATGTTCATGTAAATGGCTTTGCGGGTTTTCAGCTTTGCATTATATTCATCTGGTATTTCTACGGGGCAAACTGTAGTGCACAAATCGCAACGGATGCATTCCTCGTTGATGTATCGCGGTTTTTTTTCTATCGAAACTTTATATTTTCCAGGAACTCCTTCAATTGCTACGACTTTTGAATTGGTTAATATGCTTAAGTTGGGAATCTCGCTGAAACCAGAGCGGTACATGCACTTCCGTGAAGTATGAGTGATGGTTTTCAAGTCTGAGGCGGGAGACTGTATGCAGATGGCGCAGTCATCAGTTGGGAAGAATCGACCTGCACGAGCAGCCAAGCCTCCGAGAAATGCCGTCTTTTCAACCAAGTTCACCTCGAATCCCAAATCTGCCAAGTCCACAGATGTCTGCATCCCAGCGATACCTCCACCTATGACCAGTACAGATTTGAGGACAGGAAACTCAAGTTTTTCCAAAGGCTCGAGAAGCTTTGCACGTTCGATAGCAGCTAGGAGCATGGCTTTAGCTTTTTCTGTGGCTTCAGATGGTGTTTCTTGGTGAGGCATTGCACAGTAATCCTTGAGATCGATGAATTCCATCAAATATGGGTTGAAACCAACATTCTCTACTGCTTGAGCAATCTTCACTTCACTTAGCTTTGGAAGAGTCCCCCCCACGACGACTCTATTTATTTTTTCATCTTTTATGGCGTTTATTATGTTTTGTAGTCCTTGGCCACGCCAAAACTCGCTGCCTCTCGCCACGTAAACCACGCCTGAAATGTTTTTAACATAATTTGTCAAATCGTTGTAGTCTAAGATTTTAGAGAGTTGCTTTCCACTGTCAGCTAGGAACACTCCAACTTTAACTCTGTCCATTTTGAACCCTTCTCATCTTTTAATCATTTTCAATAGTCTTTTCTCGGCATCGTAAATCTTAACTTCCAGAGGCATCTCACCAATAGCAAAGTGGGTAGCACATGCAAAGCACGGGTCATAAGCTCTAAATGCCATTTCCACCCTGTTCAAAACCCCGTCACTGATTTCGCCGTTATGTATAAGTCCTTTAGCCGCGTTTTTAATGGACATGCAGATTCCTGGCGCATTGTGAGTTGTTGCCACTACTAAGTTAACTTTCTTGGCTAAGGCTTTTTCATCTAATATATAATGGTGGATTAATGTACCCCTAGCAGCCTCAACTATTCCAACTCCTTCGCCTGGATTTCTAGGCTTGTTTCTAATATCCTTGCTTGTGATTTCCTCGTCTCTAACCAATTCTAAAGCTCGTTCAGCGGCATACATGAGTTCTATCAGTCTGGCCCAATGGAAAGCCAAGGTGGCATGAACGGGTTTTCCACCGAGTGTTTTGTACATTCTCTCATACTCTTTTTGAGCTATGGGCGTTGCCATACCGTCCGCAGCATTCAGTCTTCCGAGAGGTCCAACTCTGTAGATGCCGCTGTCCGGTCCCGCTACCAAGCCTTTCCATCCGATTTTCTTGAGGTATGGAAATTTGACGTAGGTCCATGGTTCCACGTGCTCCTCGATAACATCTAGATATTCGTTTGGTGCGAATTTGACAAACTCTTCTCCTTTAGGGTCAACCACACGGACATCGCCGTCGTAGAAATTCACTTTGTTGTTTTTGTCAACAGTTCCCATGTAGTAGGTCTCCAATGCGTACGGTTCGCTTTTAATCAAGTTTACGTAGTCACTGTTCTTAAGAACCACGTCGTCGAAGATTTTCAGAGAGAACTTTGCGAACTCCATGCAACTTCTAACCATTTTTTCAATTTCTTGTCTTTCCTCTTCGGATAAAGGCTTTGAAACGCCTCCTGGCAAAGCACTCACTGGATGAGTTGGTCTACCTCCGAGGATGCCCGTTATTTTTTGTCCATAAGCTCGATGTTTAATCACTTCTTTTGCAATATCCAAGCCCACCTTTTCTATCACTCCGAGAATGTTTCTTTTCTCAGGTGGCGCGTCTGGTCCTACGATGAAGTCTGGTCCACCTAGGAAGTAGAAGTGCAATATGTGGTCGTAGATGATGTAGCCACAATACATAAGTTCTCTCAGTTTCTTAGCCGTCTCTGTAGGTTCCACGTTGAACGCAGCGTGACATGCTTTTGCGGCTGCCATGTGGTGGGCTACTGGGCAGACACCGCATATCCTCGTTGTTATTATTGGCAAGTCTTCAGCTCTTCTTCCCTCGCAGAACTTCTCGAATCCCCTTAACTCAGGTATTATCATATAGGCGTTCGCAAC
>JAOZHR010000023.1 GCA_026014805.1 Candidatus Bathyarchaeota archaeon
CCTTTTTACGACAGTTCAAGATGTGGGACGGTACGGTTTTCAAAAGTATGGTGTGCCGGTTTCTGGAGCGATGGATAACTATGCTTTTGTTGCAGCGAATCTTCTGGTAGACAACAAGCCCGATGATGCATGTGTAGAAATAACTTTGCAGGGTCCAGCGTTTGAATTTCTCAATGCTGCTCAAATTGCAATATCAGGTGCAGCTCTTTCGCCCACTGTAAACGGGGAAAAAGTTGTTTGTTGGCAAACGTTGCAGGTTTGCAAGGGTGACGTGCTTTCTTTTGGGCGTCCGCGAAGCGGGTGTAGAGCATATCTAGCTGCGAAGGGGGGAATTGATGTGCCCTTAGTATTGGATAGTAGGTCAACCTATGTTCGTGGTGGATTTGGCGGTTTTCAAGGAAGGCGGCTTAAAGCGGGAGATGTTATTGAAGCATATGAGCCTAGTATATTACTTAAGTTTGGCTTCTCAATGCCTCAAGAGCTTGTTCCATGCTATAGCAACAAGTTAACGATTGAAGTTGTGCTTGGACCACAATCTGACTACTTCACAGACATGGGTATAGAGACCTTTCTGTCAAGCATCTACACTGTAACCACAGAGTCGGATAGGATGGGTTATAGGCTTGATGGCTTAAGGGTGGAACAGAAAGACTCACTGGATATGGTTTCAGACGCTATACCAGTCGGGGCAGTTCAGGTGCCTAAAAGCGGTAAGCCTATTATAATGATGCGTGATGCACAGACAACTGGGGGTTATCCGAAAATCGCTGTGGTTTCCACTCCTGACGTTTCTCGTCTTGGACAAGTCAAGCCAAACGACAAGATACGTTTTTCAAAGATTTCGCCAAGCAGGGCACGAGCAAAACTGCTAGAATACATGAGAACTCTCAGTCAAATGAAAAGCGAGCTAGTAGAGTCGAAGCTGTAAAGATTTTTTCGGGTGAGTTTTACATTTTTTAGGCGCAGATAAGCTGAAGAGCCGAATCGTAACGCGCGTGAGGGTGTTTAGAGATTGCATGTTGTATGCATGCATACTGCATGCTGTGCTAAACCTATAATCACTGCGTGCGCATATTCGTCATTAATCACATTACTCTAACTCTCACGGTTTTTAGCTAGAACCAACTTCTTTTCGAGGTGTTTAAGGCGTAATTCTGCCTTCTCTCGCACGGAAGGGTTTCCCATATTCTTTATCTCTGGTTTTAACTTCAAAATGAGCAATTTAATAGCTTGCAACTCTGAAATGTCGAGATTTCTCCCAATGGATTCGCAACCCATGCCGATAAAGTTTAAGGGATATGGTTTGTCCTTCCAAAAAAGCCAAACCTTCAACATCTTAATTTTTACGCCGTCTTTTTCGAAAATCGGTTGAATTCTTATTCCGATATCTTTTTTATTCATTTTTCATTCTCTCTCAGACTTTCGGTGTAAGGTAGAATTCTATCCGTCCTTGATATGCATGTTCCAAAGTAATAATCCTTGCGCGCTACCGAAGAATAGTAGCATGCATCTAGATATATATGTGAGATTTATAAGGCCCAGATAATTGATTTCTTTTATGCGCGCGCTTTTTGACAGGATAATAGCTTCTTTCTGGAATGATGGTACGCTATCAAATTGGAATGCGCGCATCGAAGTCCACTAATTTAATGTGCTACATGGCTTCTTTTAGAAGCTCTAGAATATCCTTCACCACAATTTTGTCTTCCACGTCTAACACTTTCACCGCGTCTTCCAAAGTTGTAACACAGAACGGACATGCTGTGGCAATAACTTCGACACTAAGTTCTAATGCCTCTCTTACACGATCGATACTAGGCCTCTTTTCAGGAGGGGCATCTTCAGTCCAAGTTCTTCCAGCTCCTCCACCGCAGCAAAAGCTGTTCTCCCTTGTTCTCTTCATCTCAACAAGTTCTAAACAGTTTATTGACTTCAAAATCTGTCTAGGTGCTTCGTATATTTCGTTGCGTTTGCCTAGGAAGCAAGGATCGTGGTAAGTGATCTTTTTGTTAACGTGTTTGGAAAGTTTTAGCCTGCCACTTTCGATGGTTTCAGCGAGAAATTCTGTATAATGCTGAATGCGAAGCCCTTTATCACTGTATGGTTTGTCATTTTTGAAAGTGTTGTAACAGTGAGGAGACAGCGTTATAATTTTCTCTGCATTGAACTTTTCAAACGTCGAAATATTATGTTCGGCAAGCATTTCGAACAATCCTTTCTCGCCAAGTCGTAGTATGTGATCTCCACAACACCATTCTTCAGTGCCAAGTGTTACAAAGTCAACACCTAAACTATTGAATACTGAGACCATGGATTTGGCAATTGCTTGACTTCTCTGATCATAAGCTAATGCGCAACCCACAAAGGACAAGATGGCTGCCTTTTCAACAGTTGGAAACGTTTTAACGTTCAAGTCCTTAGCCCAGTCCATCCTTTTACTCGGATGCATCCCCAGCGGATTATGATATCTGACAACGCTTGTAAGTACGTCCTTAACTGTTCTCGGTATATTACCTGTTTCTACCACAAGGCCGCGTTCGTCAACTATCGAGGATGAACAATCAACCTCTTTAGGACAAAACATTGTACATGAGTTGCAAGAGGTGCATAGCCACAGGTTGTCAGCCATAGCCTTCAACCGTTCAGCTGTGCCTTCATCTCTTGAATCTGAAACAAACCGATAATTGGTGGCATAAGTGGAAGGCCCTAAGAATTTCTCGTCTATTGCGGCTGGGCATGCAGAATAACAGATGGAACACTTAATGCACAGTGTCAAGTCCCAGTACTTTTTAAGATCCGTTGGTGATTGTATAAATTCGTCAGGCTTCTTGAACGCCTCCTCAGGTTTGATTAAGACTGGGGTTATTCTGTTGTATGTGTCAAAGAATGGTTGGATGTCTACAACTAGGTCTTTTATGACGGGCATGTTTTGGAGTGGTTCGATGACCAAGGTGTCAGAGTTTAGATGCAGTACTTGTGTGTAACAGGCCAACATGGGTTTTCCGTTAACCATAATTCCACAACTTCCACACACTCCCATTCTACATGAATGCCTAAACGTAAGCGCCCCATCAAAATTGTCCTTGATATACATAAAAGCATCAAGCAAGGTCATCCCCTTGCAGACGGGTACTTTGTGTGTAGATATGTAATGCCTTTTGTTTTGGGGATTGAAACGGTGTATTTTAAATTCAACAGTTTTCTCAACTTGAGAATTCACGCATATTCATCTCCTAATAGGCTCTTGCGGCCGGAGGCCACTTGGTTATGGTAACTGGAATGTACTCGAGTCTGGGGCCTTCCTTTGTGTAGTAAGCAATAGTGTGTTTCAGCCAATTTCCGTCATCACGCTTGGGACAGTCAAGTCTGGTATGAGCTCCTCTCGATTCTGTTCTAGCAAGTGCGCCTGCTATCGTAGCTTCAGATAGGTCCAAGGTGAAGTCAAGCTGCAAGGCTGCTACAAGCCCAGTGTTGAATTGCTTATCTTTGTCTTCAACCCTTATGTTCTTGAATCTCTCCTTGAGCCTCCTTAGTTCCTTCAAACCGCTCTCCAGTTCGTCGCCTTTTCTGAATACCCACACTTTCCCACTCATGATACCTCTCAACTCATCTCTGATAATAGGAACTTTTTCGTCGCCTTCGCTGCCCAAAATTTCGTCAAAAACTCTTCTTTCCTCTGCCAAGATTTTTTCACGTGGAATTTCTCGAAAACTTTTTGAAAGAGCGTATTTGGCAGCTTCTTCGCCAGCAACAAATCCAAAAACTAGGCAATCAGACGTCGAGTTAGTGCCGAGCCTATTTGCTCCATGCACATTTAAACAAGCGCATTCACCAGTAGCGTAAAACCCTGAAACTGGCGTTTCCGTCTTTATGTTAGCATGAATTCCTCCCATAGAGTAGTGAGCTGCTGGCCTGATAGGTATTGGTTCCTTTACAGGGTCTACTCCACCCAGTTTTATAGCAACGTCGCGGATAAGAGGTAGCCTCTCGTTTATCTTCTCCTCGCCCAAATGTCTAAGATCTAAGGCTATGTAAGCTCCATAAGGGCCTTCTAGTCCACGTCCCTCCTGAATCTCTATTGTCTCTGCTCTGGAAACAATGTCCCGTGGAGCTAACTCCATCTTTTCAGACGCGTAGCGTTTCATAAAACGCTCACCCTTAGCGTTGACTAAGTATCCCCCTTCGCCACGGGCTCCCCCAGTAATCAATATCCCCGATGGAACCATCCCTGTGGGGTGGAATTGGATAAATTCCATGTCTTTTAGAGGTACACCCGCTCGATAGGCCATAGTCATTCCATCCCCAGTCGCCGTATGGGAAAATGTTGTAAACTGATATACACGTGCATAGCCGCCAGTCGCCATTATGACGGCTTTGCTGCGAAAGACGGCCATTTCACCAGTCTTCAGTTCTATTGCCGTCAAACCTGCTGCAACGTTATCCTCAACGATGAGGGAAGTAACAAACCATTCATCATAGAATTTTATGTTATCATATGCATTAGCTTTTCCATCCAATGCATGCATCTCGTGAAAGCCTGTCATGTCAGCTGCAAAGCATGCTCTTGGAAAACTGTGACCGCCAAAAGGACGTTGATTTATTTTTCCATCCTCGGTTCTGCTCCATGGGAGCCCCCAATGGTCTAATGTAATGATCTCCTCAGGAGCTTTCTTGACAAAGAACTCTACAACGTCTTGGTCTGCGAGAAAATCCGACCCTTTAATGGTGTCCCAAGCGTGTAAATCGTAAGAGTCGCCCTCTCTTAGCATAGCGGCGGTACCGCCTTGTGCGCAGACCGAGTGCGAACGTACGGGGTAGACTTTAGAAATTACGGCCACGTCGATTTTTCTGTTAACCTCGGCAGCGGCGATTGCAGCTCTAAGGCCAGCCATGCCAGCTCCCACTATAA